>DATLZQ010000093.1:0-6045 GCA_035573915.1 Actinomycetota bacterium
CCGGGGCGGCCGGGCGCTCGACCTCGGGAAGGGGCACGGTCTCCAGGCCCACGAACACGTGCTCGTTCCGGGCCGTGCGGGCCACCGCGTCCCGCAACTGCTGGAGGAACTCCTCCTTGACGAAGGCCCGCCCCTCCCGGACGTGGTAGGCCTCGCCCTCCCGCACGGCCACGACGCTGTCCGCCCCGGCCAGGAGCACCCGCTCCACCTCGGCGGCCCTGGGCTCCCCGAAGGCGAGCACCCGGAGCACGGGGTGGGCCGCCCGCACCCTCCGCAGCAGCGAGGGCACATCCTCCCCGGCCAGCTGGAGGTCCAGGAGGAGGACCACCCCCTGGCGGTTGTGCAGCCCCTCCAGGCTCCGCATGGCCCCGTCCGACGTGCGGGCCTCCGCCACCACCCAGAACGTCTCCAGGACGGCGGAGCGGATGGGGTTGGTGTCCGAGGCCACCAGGGCTACCCGGGACGGGGGCGGGGGCGCCGGGGCGAGGGGCTCCTCGGGCTCGGGGCGGGCCGCCTGCGTCGGCGCCGCAGGTTCCCTCCCCGGCTTCGGCCTGGTGAACGGCATCGCTACGACTCCTCGCTGAGCGGCTGCCCCAAGCATGAACCCTTCCGGCCCCACTTTCGAGTCCCTGGGGCCCCTTACGGCGTGAAGGACCGGGGCGGCGACCACCGGCTGCGGGCGGTACCCGAGAGCGAGCGGGCCCGGAACCGGTAGGTCACGCCGTCCCGGACCCGCACGGGCTTGCCGTTTTTCCCGAACACCCCCTGCAGGGAGGCGGTCCCGGCCCGCCAGGTCCGCCACTCCCCCGAGCCCACCCGGAACTGGACGTCGAACCGGTCGCCCGTCTGGCTGGAGGCCGTGGCCCACCGGACGGTGAACGGGAGGCCGCTGGGCCCCGCGAGGATCGTGACGGGGACCCGCACCAGCCCGTCCATCCCGCCCGTGGGTCCCCCGTGCACCTCGCAGAAGTAGTGGAAGGTCCCCGCGGAGAAGACCGCGGTGTAGGTGAAGGCGTCGTCCCCTGTGGGGTCCCCCGACCGGAAGATCCGGCCGTCCTCCCGCACGTTGTGACGGCGCTGCGTGGTGGCGGGCCGGTCCCACGTGACGGAGCCTCCCACCTCCACCGTGACCCGCCTGGGCTCGAAGAAGTCGTCCCGAACGGACACCGTGGTGGACGCCGTGCGCCCCGGCGTACCCGGCAGGCTGGCCACCAGGGCCGAGACCGCGACCACGACCAACGCGGGGACCAGCGCCCTGGCTCTCGACACGCTTCCCCCTTCCGTCGGCACCCCCGCCATCCGAACGCACTACGGCCCGGCCCGAGCCTCGGATTTCCCACCCCGGACGAGCCGGGCCGCCCGAATGAACCTTTCCAACCCTCCCGCCGTAATCCCCTGCGACCCGGGACCCGTGCGGTGCAAGGGCTGACGGCCGGCTCAGACAGACTTCGGGGTGGCCCCACCGGCCCCGACCTGGGCCGGCCGTCCTCTTCCTGCCCCCCTCGTGCGGGGAGACGCGCTCCGGGGCCCTAGAGGTCCAGGGCGGCCCCGGTCACCGAGAAGGGGACCCCGTCACCGAGTCCGGCGAACACCGCCAACAGGGCCAGCGCGGCCCCCAGGAAGGTCACGTTCCGCCAGAAGAGCTGGGTCTGGGTCATCCGCTGCATGGGGTCCTCGACCTTCCAGAAGGGGTGGAAGAAGAGGGCGGTGGGGACCATCCACGCGGCGATCATGAGCGCCCCCACGTCCGGCCAGATCCCGGCCCCCACGGAGACGGCGCTCGCGAACAGCCACAGGGCCGACGGCCAACCGGCGAGCTGAGGGAAGGGGAAGCCCACGGACTTGGCGTACCCCTCCATCTGGGGGGCCCGGACCAGGTGGTTCCAGGCCGACATCAGGAAGAACAGGGAGAACACGATCCGACCCGCCAGCAGCAGTCCCGCCGCGATCCCGGTCACGTCGGCTCACCTCCTCACGATCCAAAGGATGGTTACTCCTGAAAAGATAGCAAGCAGCGGAGCGAGGCTCGTCGGTGCGGTCCGGCCGCGCCGTATAGGCTTGCACTGATGAGGGGCATGGGCAGCGAGCGAGGCAGAACCGCCGGCGTGCGAAAGGCGGAATCGGGCTCGGACGCCTGCCCGGCCGCCGCCGCCCTCGAGCTCCTGGGCCGGAAGTGGACGGGCTACATCCTCTGGGCCCTGTTGGACGGCCCCCGCCGCTACACGGAGATCCTGCGGGCGGTGCCGGACATCACCGACCGGGTGCTCTCCACCAGGCTCAAGGAGCTCGAACGGGCGGGGGTCGTCACCCGCCGCCAGTACGCCGAGGTCCCGGCCCGCGTCGAGTACTCGCTCACCCCCCGCGGACGCGACCTGGCCCCCATCCTCGACGAGATGAGCAGGTGGAGCAGGCGCTGGGGCCACCGCGGCCGCCGGTAGTTGCGACCGAACGGCGCCGCGCTCGGACTGGACTGGAGCCGGAGCGGGGAATCGAACCCCGGACCTGCTCATTACGAGTGAGCCGCTCTGCCGACTGAGCTACTCCGGCCTGGGGCCCATTGTAGCCGCCGGCCCCCTCCCCCCTGCACGGGAGCGGCTCCAGGGGTACGCTGCTGGCGTCAGAGGTCGAGGGAGCGGGAAATGGTCTCCGCGTACGTCCTGGTCTCGGTGGAGCCCGGGCGGAACCGCGAGGTCCTGGAGGCCCTGCGGGCGGTGCAGGGCGTGAGGCAGGCCCACGCCTGCTGGGGCCAGCCCGACGTCTTCTCGTTCGTGGAGGCGGCCGACGAGCGGGCCCTGGCGGACCTGGTCCTCACCTCCATCCAGGGTATCCCGGGGGTCCGGGCCACCGAGACCCACATCGTCATCCCGGACTGACCCGGGCCTCGGGCCGCCGGGTCCCCGGAGGGGCCAGGGCCCGGAGCCGGAGGAACAGCCGCTCCAGGACGAGGCGGGCGTTGAGGTTCGTCTCGTCCGCCAGGTCGGCCCTGGCTTCCTCCACCGCGCCCAGGGCCAGGGCGGCTGCGGCCGCCGGCCAGCCGTCCCCCGGCCCGGGCGGACGGTCCAGGTTGAGGAGGAGCCCCTCGTCGGCCCCCGCGGCCCGGGCCACGGCGTCCCGCCAGTAGGTGGCCAGGGCCAGGAGGGCCCAGTCCAGAAACTCCCGCTCGGCCCGCCGCAGCCGCCGTTCGTGCTGCTCCTCCAGCCGGCGGACCACGCTCCGGAAGGCCTCCTCGGGACGGCCCCGCT
The DNA here is from genome assembly GCA_035573915.1 of Actinomycetota bacterium. Classification (GTDB taxonomy): domain Bacteria; phylum Actinomycetota; class UBA4738; order UBA4738; family UBA4738; genus DATLZQ01. The sequence continues at coordinate 3,243 of DATLZQ010000093.1, forward strand.
CGTCGAGGAAGGGGGCCAGCTCCCCCCGGAGCTCCTCCGCTAGCCTGACCCGGAACTCCCGGGCCGCGGCCAGGAGGTCCTCGCCCGCGTCCAGGGCCCCACCCGGACCGGTCAGGGCCTTGCCCGCAGCGGCCAGGGCCACCTCCCGGAAGGCCAGCTGGCCCTGGTCCCGGGCCAGGCGGCGGGCCCGGCCCAGGTTCCCCCCGGCCAGACGGCAGGCCAGGCGGGCCCGGCCCTCCTCCACCCCCTCCCGGACCAGGGTCTCCACCACGAAGGCCTCGGAGAGCGGGGGGAAGGCCACCTCCTCGCAGCGGGATCGGAGCGTCTCGGGGAGCTCGTCGGGGCGGGCCGAGAGCAGGAGGAACACCGTGTCCGGGGGCGGCTCCTCCAGGACCTTGAGGAGCACGTCGGCGGCCTCGGTCCGCACCCGGTCCGCCTGGAGCACCACCATGACCTTCCGTCCCCCCTCGGGGGCCGTCCGGTAGGCCCGGGCCGCGAACCACCGGGCCGTCCCCCAGTCCGAGCCGTCCTTGCCCACCAGGATGTCCGGACCCCCTGGCTCCAGCACCACCAGGTTCGGGTGCCGCTCCCCCAGGGCCAGGCGGCAGTCCCGGCAGGCCCCGCAGCCCCCCTCCCGGCACAGGAGGACGGCGGCCACGGCCCGCATGGCCAGGCGCTTGCCCGACCCCTCGGGGCCGGAGAACAGGTAGGCGTGGTGGGGCCGGCGAACCAATCTGGCCAGGAAGGCCACGGCCTGCCCCTGGCCGGGGACGTCCCGGAGCACAGGGGGGAGGTCGGCCTCTCCCGGTCCCATGCGGCCTCCGGCCCGCCCCTCGCCACCCATGGGCCCCCCGCCAGGCCCCCAGCCCCTCCGCCGTCTCACCGGGCCCGCTCCGACGGGCGGGAGGCCAGGGCCCGGTCCAGGACCTCCCGCACCCGCAGGTACACCTGCTCGGGGGTCCCCGAGGCGTCCACCACGGCGAACCGCTCCGGGTGCTCTTCGGCGATCCGTAGGTAGGCGTCGGCCACCTTCGCGTGGAAGGCGAGGTCCTCGGACTCGAACCGGTCGCCCTGCTCCCCCCGCCGGGCCAGGCCCTCCTCGGGCTCGAGGTGGAGGAGCACCACCAGGTCGGGGAAGAGCCCCTGGGTGGCCCAGGCGTTGAGGGCCAGGACGTCCTGCTCCCCGAGCCCCCGCCCGTAGCCCTGGTAGGCGACGGAGGAGTCCACGAACCGGTCGCACAGCACGACCTTGCCCTCCTCCAGGGCGGGGCGGATCACGGCGGAGACCAGCTGGGCCCGGGCCGCCGCGAAGAGCAGGGCCTCGGCCCGGGGGTCGAGGGGACCGGTGGCGGGGTCCAGCACGGCCTGCCGCAGCCGGTCCCCGAATTCCGTCCCCCCCGGCTCCCGGGTGACCACGACGTCCAGGCCCCTGGACTGGAGGTATTGGCGGGCCAGCTCGAGCTGGGTCCCCTTGCCCGCCCCCTCCACCCCCTCGAACACGATGAACAGCCCCCGTCGCTCGCCCGGGGCGGGGCGGGGGGTAAGGTCGAGCGGGCGGGGACGGACCAGCCGGCTCCGCCTGAGCCCCCGCCGGGACGCGACGGCCGCGGCCACCACCACGAGTCCCCCGAGGTAGAGGGCCAGGCGAGTGCCGGAGAGGTCGAGGACCCTCCCCCCCACCTCCAGGTCGTGGTCCCCCACGGCGGCCGCCATCGCCGGGAACAGCACCAGCGCCAGGAACAGGGTCAGGCGGGCGGAGACGGTGAGCGTGGCGAACGTCCGCCCCCGGAACTCGTCGGACACGTTCTCCTGGAGTAGCGTGTAGCCCGAGACCCAGGTGAGCCCCACCGCCGCCCCCATCGGCACGGTGAGCACGGCGGCCAGCGCGATGGTGGGCATGGAGGCCACCGCGAAGAGGGAGGCCGCGGCGGCGAACATCGAGAGGTAGAAGAGCCGGTCCTCCTCAACCACCCGGGCCAGGGCATTGGTGAGCCCCATCCCGGCCCCCATGCCGACCCCGAAGGCGATGACCAGGACCCCGAACCCGGCCGACCCGGCGTTCACCGAGTACCGGGCGAAGACCGGCCCCAGCGAGATCACCGCCCCCACCCCGGCGAAGGCCACCACGATCCCTACGGTCATGGCCCGGATCAACGGATGCTCCCGAAGGAACCGGTAGCCCGCCACCACCTCCCCCCAGGCCTCGCCGGCCGTGAGCTTGGCCGCCGTCCGCACCCGAAAGGCGTGGTCCTTCCGGAGGTCGAGCCCCCAGATCATCCGGGCCGAGTAGAGGAAGGTGAACGCGTCCAGCCACAGGGCCAGGAACTCCTGGCGGGAGGAGAAGTACGGGACGGCGGCCCCGATGGCGGCGGAGACCCCGGCCAGGAGGGTGTAGATGGCCCCGCCCAGGGGCAGCGTGCCGTAGGTGGTGATGAGGCCCACCGAGTTGGCGTTGGGGAGCTGACGTCGGGGGACCACGTTCGGGACGGTCGCGTCCTTGGCCGGGGTCCAGAGGAGCGACAGGCACTCGATGAGGAACGAGAGCAGCAGGATGAGCCACAGCTCGTGGGTGAAGGGCATGGAGGCGTACATGAGCCCCCGCCCCACGTCGGCCGCCACCATGAGCCGCTTGCGGTCGTAGCGGTCGGCCAGGACCCCGGCGAACGGCCCGAACAGCACGGAGGGCAGGAGCCGGGTGAGCATGACCCCCGCCACGGCCAGGGCCCCCAACCGCTCCCCGCCCAGCCGGGCCACCAGGGCGGCCACGGCCACGAACCCCACCCAGTCCCCCAGGGAGGACACC
>DATLZQ010000094.1:0-8654 GCA_035573915.1 Actinomycetota bacterium
CCGGGTTGCCCCGGGCCGCCCCGTCGCAGGAGACGGTCACGGTCCGCCCGCGCACGTCGTTTACCCGCCGGTCCGGGGGCCCCACGACGGATCTCACGGCCGGCCGGCTCCTCCACCCCGGGGCCGGCTTCACCGGGGGACGAGGATGCGGCGGCAGTACTCGCAGCGCTTGACCCCGGCCGTCCGCTTGAGCCGTTCGAGGTAGACCGGGGAGAGCTTCTGGTGGCAGCCCTGGCACACCCCGCTCACCAACGCCACCGCCCCCACCCCCTTCTTCTGCCGGCGGAGGTCCTCGTAGAGCTCGAGGAGCTCCGGGTCGACCCGGGCCGCCAGCCGCTCTCGCTCGGCGGTCCGCTCCTCCAGCGTTCGCTCCACCTCCACGAGCTCCCGGGCCGAGGCCTCCTCCAGCTCCTCCACCCGACGACGGGCCTCGGCCACCTCCGCCTCCACCGGGCCGAGCTGGGCCTCGAGCTCCTCCCGGCGCTCCATCCGCTCCAGGACCTGGTCCTCCACGCGGCCCTTGCGGGCCCGGAGGCTCTCCACCTCGGCCTCGATGGACTGGAGCTCCTTGGGGTTGGCCACGCTCCCGTCGAAGAGGCGCTGCCGCTCGGCGTCGATCTTCCGCTGGAGGAACTCGACGTCCTGCTCCAGCTTGCGCTGTTCCCTGGTGACCTCGTCCAGCTGGAGCCGGAGCTCCCCGAGCCGGGACTCCGCGGCCGCCAGCCGCTCCCGGGCCGCCCGGACCTCGCTCTCCTCCTCGAGCTCCCGCAGCCGCAGGTGCAGCCGGTCCACCGACAGGTCCACCTCCTGGAGCTCGAGCAGGAGGTCGACCCCGTCGGGGGGCGTCTCGTCCGGGCCGCGCTCCTCGAGGCTCATGCCCGGCTAGCTTCCCACATCGGGTTCGACGTCGATGGGGTTCCGGGGCCAGGCTCCTCCCGGGGTCGCGCAGCCGGATCACCCGGCCCGACCGAGGTAGGCCTCGACCGCCGCTGCCAGGCCCTCCAGGTCCTCGAGGTGCCCCAAGGCCTCCCACAACCGTTCCGGGTCCACCTGGAGGTAGAGGTGGACGAGGAGGTTGCGGACGGCCCTAGGGTCGACCAAACCTCCCCTCCAGGATCCGGTGGCGGAGTCCCTCCTCGAACGTCCGGAAGAACGGCTCCATGTCCAGGTACCCGAGGACGGTGCGCACCCAGTGCCGCGCCCGAAGGGCTTGGTCCCGGCACAGGAGGAGCCGTCCGTCCCGGAGCACCCGGTAGGCGAGGGCCACGGGGGCCGTGTTGAGCAGGACCACGTCGGCCCGCTCCGGCCCCACCACCCGGCCCACCTCCTCGACCACCTCGAGGAACCGGAGGAAGGGGTCGCCGTCCTCCGCCAGCAGGACCGCCACGTCCACGTCGGAGAGGGGCCCCGCACGTCCGCGGGCCACGGACCCGAAGAGGTAGGCCAGGACGACGTCCTCTCGCCGCCCCAGGGCCTCGCGGAGCCGCTCCTCCAGCCCGCCCACGCGGGCATCGTACCCTCCGCGAACCCAGGGCACGGGAGGCCGGGCACTCCCGCCTCGGCGGAGCGGCGGTTGCCGCCCGGCCCGGCGCTTTCGTCCCTGCGGCCACCGCGGTTTCGTCCCTGCGGCCCTGGCCGCCCGGCGTCCGACCCTCGGTGGCCTCCGGTATGGTTCCGCCATGGTGGAGGCCCGGCGGTTCCCGGAGGCCTGCGTGGCCTCGCCCCACTACCTGGCCTCGGCGGCGGGCCTGGCCGTCCTGGCCTCCGGGGGCAACGCGGTGGACGCGGCGGTGGCCACGAACCTGACCCTGGGTGTGGTGGCCCCCTACCTATGCGGGTTCGGCGGCGACCTCTTCGCCATGGTCTGGCGGGACGGGGTGGCGGCGTACAACGGCTCGGGCCGGGCGCCGGTCGCGGCCACCCCCGAGGCGGTTCGGGCGGCCCTGGAAAGCCGGAGAGGCCCGGGCGGGCCGGAAGGGAGCGCCGCGGACGGGCCAGAAGGGAGCGCCGCAGGCGAGCCGGAAGGGAGCGGCGCCGCGGAGGGCCCCGACGGGTCCCTGGCCCCCCGCCACGTCCCCCTCTTCGGCCCGCTCTCGGTGACCGTGCCGGGGGCCCCCGAGGCCTGGTTCGCCCTCCTCGACCGGTTCGGGACCCGCTCCTTCGGCGACCTCGCCCGGTGGGCCCTGCGCTACGCGCGGGAGGGGTTCCCGGTGAGCGCCCGGGCCGCCGAGAGCTTCGAGCGGGCCCGGGGCCGCTACGCCGGCCACCCCTGGGCCGAGGCCTGGTTCGAGGCCTACGGGTCGGTGCGGGCGGGGAGCGAGCTCCGCCAGCCCGAGCTGGCCCGGACCATCGAGCTCCTGGCCGAGGACGGGCCCGACGCCTACTACCGGGGGCCCATCGGGGAGGCCATCGCCCGGTGCGTCCGCTCCCTGGGGGGGCTCCTCTCCGAGGAAGACCTGGCGGCGCACCGGGGGCAGTGGGTGGAGCCCCTCCGCGCGCCCTACCGGGAGGTGGAGGTCCTGGAGCTCCCGCCCAACACCCAGGGGGCCACGGCGCTCGAGGCCCTTCGGATCGTGGAGGCGGCCGGCCCCCTGCCGCCCGACGGCCCCGACCGCCACCACCTCCTCATCGAGGCCACCAAGCTCGCCCTCCTGGACCGGGACACCCACCTGGGCGACCCCGACCACATGCGGGTCCCCGCCGAGCGGCTCCTGGCCGACGACTGGGTGGGCGAGCGGGCCCGGGCCATCGGCCCCCTCCGGGCCTCCAGGCTCCCGCCGGGGCGGGACCTCCCGCCCGGGACGGCCTACCTCTGCGCGGCGGACCGGGAGGGGACGCTGGTGAGCCTGATCCAGTCGAACTTCACGGGCTTCGGCTCCGGGGTCCGGGTCCCCGGCTGGGGCATCAACCTCCAGAACCGGGGGGCGTCCTTCACCCTGGACCCCTCCCACGTGAACGCCGTGGGCCCCCGGAAGCGGCCCCTCCACACCCTGATCCCGGCCATGGCGCTGCGGGAAGGGCGGCCCTGGCTCGCCTTCGGGACCATGGGCGGGCAGGGCCAGCCCCAGTTCCAGCTCCAGCTCCTCGTGCGGGTGGTGGACGACGGGGAGGACCTCCAGCGGGCCGTGGACGCCCCGCGGTGGCTGGTCTCCTCGGAGGACTGGTCGGTAGAGGCGGAGTCCCGGTTCGGGGTGAGGTTCGCGGCCGAGCTGCGGGCCCGGGGCCACGAGCTGCGGCTGGCCGGGGCCTACGAGTCGATCTTCGGCCACGCCCACGCCATCGCCGTCACCCCCCAGGGGTACCTGGCGGCCACGGACCCTCGGGCGGAGGGGGCGGCTGTCGGCCTGTAGTCGGCCTGGTGGCGGGCCTCTAGGCTCCGGACCCGCCAGGCCGGCCCCGGCGGGCGGGTTCGGCAGGCTGGGCGTCCACCTCGAACCAGACCCGGACCATCCCGTCCCCCTCGTCGATGCCCCACCGGTCCGAGAGCCGGTCCACGAGGACGAGCCCCCAGCCCGACCCGGCCCCGGGAGGCGGGCGGAGGTGGGAGCGGAACCCTCTCCCCCGGTTGGTCACCTCCACCCGGACCCTGCGGGGAGAGAGGTCGAAGTGGACCCCGATGGCGTCATCCTCCCCGAGCCTCCCGTGCTTGAGGGAGTTGGTGATCGGAGACCAGGAGCTCCACCCGGTCCACGACCTCCGAGGAGAACAGCCCGCGGAGGCTGGTGGCCCACCTCCTGCCCACGGGCACCGAGGCCACCTGGGGGGGGAGGCGGACGTCGGCCCGGGCCCGAACCCAGGGGCGCCGCGAGCCCCCGGGATCCGGCTCTCTCCTCCCGGCCTCCCCCTCGGAGTGGCCCCGGGGCCGCTGCGCCATGCCCAACCTTTACCCGGTGCAAGGGAGGCGCTCACCCCTCGCCTCCGTCCAAGGCGGTCGTGAAACGGCGAGGTGTGGCGTCACTGCTTGTAGCTACCCCGGCCCTGGGCCCGGGGTGCGCCCGGCTGGCCCAGGGCGGCGACGTCATCGAGCACCCCACCGGGCCCGCCGACCTCGTGCTGCGGGTCGAGCTGGTGGGGGGCCTCCTCCCCCCGCAGGAGTCCCTGCGCGGGATGCCCGAGTTCTCCCTCTACGGCGACGGGACGCTCGTGACGCCGGGTCCCCAGGTCGCGATCTACCCGCCCCCCGCGCTCCCGAGTCTCACCGTCCGCTCCCTCACCGAGGAGGGGGTGCAGGCGGTCCTGCGGGCGGCCCGCGAGGCGGGGCTCCTGGGGGGCGGCCCGCCAGGCGAGCACGCTCACCCCCTGGGAGAGCGTGGGGTCCACCTACGGGGCTGGCGTTCCGGCCGCTCCTCTCCGACGAGCGCGGCTGCCGTCCTCAGGCGCGCCGGCCGGGCGCACGACGGGCGGCCGGGGGCCGAAAGGGTCAGGCCTTGCGGAGGGCCCGGGCCCGCTCCGCCTCCTTGGTCCGGACCACGTCGGGGTCGCGGGGGTCGAGGGGGAGGGGGTCCGGCGGGCCCAGGCGTTCGCGGCGGGGCCGCCGCAGGAACCTCACGCGGGGGACGGTGCTGGCCGCCATGCGGGGAGCCTAGGAACCCCAGTTGGGGCTCGAAAGCCGGATTTCCCCGGAGCCGAACTGCGAAGTTCTACGTACCGAGCCTTCGACGTACCCGGCCGTCGACGCACCGGGCCTTTGACCACCGGGCCTTTGACGCACCGGGCCTGGGCCCCGGCGAGCCCTCCCGCCGGGGGGCGTCCCCTCTCACCCCGACCACCCCGACCGCGGCGGTGGGGCTCCGTCGGCCGGTGGCGCTGCTTCGGGCCCCCCGCTCGGTCCCTCCCCAGCCGGCTCGCGCTCGGCCCACCGGGGCCAGAGGGCCCGGGCCAGCGAGGCCGGCACCCGGCCATCCCGGTGCATGGCCCGCCCACCCCTCGGTAGGAGGGGAGGACCCCCGAGACCACAGGACGTGCCCGGCCAGGAAGGCGCCCAGGACCCACGTGCTCAGGCGGTGGAGGCGTAGGCTCCAGGCGAAGACCGAGGGGAGGAACGCCTGGGGGAAGCTCATGAGGACCCCGGTCACCGACAGCACCGCGAGGGAGGAGGAGGAAGGCGGTGGTCAGGTAGGTGGCCGTGTGGAGGAGGCGGGCCCGTCGGCTGTTCCGCAGCAACGGATCAGGGGTGGTACCCGCCGCGCGGAGTCGGGATTCCGGGGCCACCCTGGGACACGGTCACGCTGACGGAGGCCGAGGTCTCCGTCTCCTCGTGGTTGGGACGCGCCAGCACCACCCGGATGGTGTGCCGGCCTGGCGGGACCTCGACGGACCCCGTGGTCTCGTAGAGCACCGCGTAGTCCTGGGCGTCGTCCACGTGGACGTGGAAGTGCATACTCCCGGTCTCGGGGGCCCCCACCTTCACACTCTGCACCTCGAGGGTGAGTTGCACGGGGCTGGTCACGGTGGCGCCTTGGGCGGGGGCCCGGATGCTGACCGAGGGGCCGCCGGCGGCGGGCCCCGCCTGCCGCGCGCAGGAGACGGTGGCGGCCACCAGGACCACGAGGACGCCCCAGGCCCTCAACGAGGGAGAGTGCATCCCTCCTCACCTCCCCCACCTCTAGTACGGCCGACGCGTCCCGGCGGTTTGCGACCAGACGCGGGGGCGGGCCGCAGCGGTCCTCCGGGCCAACGCCCTCCTCGACCCCGTGGTCGGGCTGGTGCTCCTGTCCCGCGAGCTGGGACCGCCTCTACCGCTGGTGGCCGGCATCCTGGCCGCCTTCGCCTCCTGGCCGAAGTGGGACTGGTCGGCCGCGCGCCCCGCCCGGGCTCATGAGCCGGTGGCCCCAGATCCTCCGCCACCAGCCCCCGATCAACCACACGTCGCTGGGATCCCGCGCGCGGGGCGCGACATAGCTTGCTTTCGGCTCTCGATCAGTCCTCGGTCACCTCACCGCTTGTTCCGGCCTCTTCTCTCTGGACGAGGTCCCACACCGCCTCGCCGAACGAGCGGACGCGATGGGCCAACTCCCGGGCCCGTTGTGGATCGGGCACGTGACCAAGGAGCGTCGGCCATGGGCCAGCGAGTCTCGGAGGCGCTTCAGTTCCTCCTCCCAGGACTCAAAGCGATCGCTTGACCCGTACCCCAGTTCCCGACGGAACCGCTGGACCGTCCCGACCAGCTTGAGGCGGTCTTCGAGCTGCAGCGCATCGATGACCCCGGTGTCCAGGTTCCGCCGCCTCAGCTCCTCGTGCCTTGTCTCGACCTCGCGCCGCCGACCCTCGGATAGGTAGTCGAGAGCGCCGTCCCCTCCGTAGCGCCGTTGGATCAGCTCGTTCAGTCCGAGCTCCCCTTACGCTCACGAGACCTGCCCCAGGAATCGGACAACGGCGTGGCCCACGACCTCCGGGTACTCCGCCTGAGGGTAGTGGCCGCCCCCAGGCACAATGAGCACCTCACCCCCGACCGGCTCGGCGATGTTCCGGGCCTCAGCCCTCGGGTCGGGGAAGTCGGGGTCCCGGTCCCCCATCACCACAAGCATCGGGACCCGGACCCGGTCCAGCCTAGCCTCGGCTGGGGCGTGGGAGGTGCGGGTGGTGGCCAGGAAGGCCTGCCACCGGTCGGGACGTCGAAGGCCCTCCCGGAACCGCGCCCGGTGCACAGCCAGGTCGGCTGGAGGACGGCTTGGGTGCAGCCTCTTCACGTAGGCCTCCCACAGGGTCGGTCCCCATGGTCGTAGCAGCATGAGCCGGAACAGAGCAAGCTTCAGGGCCCCGACCGGGACGTTGCGCACGAATGGACCGATGAGCACCAGCCCCCGCACCACGTCGGGCCGCTCAAGGACGGTGAGCAGGTCCCTAGGCAGGCCATCCGGAGATAGGCGACCGCTTGACCGACCCGTCGACCTCGGAGCCTACGATCGACCAAGCGACCTTCTGGCTTCCGCTCCCTCTGGTGGGCCCCCGCCGCCGTCTCACCCGACGAGGGCCGGCGGCCAGGCCGGGCCCGGGAAAGCCACTGGCCCTTGCAAACCGATCGGCCCGCCAGGGAGCTCTTGAGGCGGATGGGGAATGTTCACGATGCGGCAGAAAGAGACGGTGACCAGTCGATCCGATGCGTAGCCCACTATCGATTGGGGGGTTCCGTCAGGAACCTGGCCCAGCGCTAAAGGGTGGAACGCCCCATCAGCCGACGGTGCCTGGCCTCCGATACCGAGGATTGCGTCTGCGAGATGCCCCCGGGTCTCCATCTGAGAGTTTCGCGCCGATGGGCGAAAGCGGCCTAATCCCCCTCGCGGCTGCCATAGCACAGCGCGAACCGGCTGGCTCTCCCTGGCTTCTGGCGTCATCGATTCTGGTGGGCGCTGGAGGGCTCGAACCTCCGACCTCCGCCTTGTAAGGGCGGCGCTCCACCACTGAGCTAAGCGCCCGCCTCATCAGACTACAGGCCCGCCGGGTCCCGGGGGCCAGGTTCTCCCCTCCCCCGAGGCCTCGCCGATGTAGCCGCACTCCCGGCAGGTCACCTCCCCGAGCAGCAGCGACAGCCGGGTGCTGCCGCACCGCTCGCACCGGTCGAGGCCGTGCGCCCAGTCCGGTCGCTCGTCCTGGCAGGCCGGACAGACCAGGACCTGGTGGCCCCCGGACACTCCTCGGGCCCAGGGACGCTCCCGCTTCCCCGGGTCGTAGGTGGGGCGGCCACACAGGTGACAGGCGGCCCTGGCCGGCGCCTCCGAGCTCACGGCCGCATGGTACGCGCCCCGGCCCACGCCCGCCCGACCCCTGGCTCCGGCCCACGCCCGCCGGACCCCGGCGGGCGCCATCCGCGGGCCCCCCGCGGACCCGCCGGAAGGAGTAGGCTCCGGGGGTGACCAGCCACGAGGTGGCCTGGGCCGTCGAGGGCTCCCGGGACGGCGAACGCTGGCGGTTCTTCGGCAAGGGGTGGGCCCGGCCCGGCGAGCCCCTCATGCTCCACGGCGCTCCCCGGCTGCTCCGGTTCCGCCGGGCCGACGCGGAGGGCCCTTGGTCGGACCCCCTGGAGCGGGCGGGCGATGAGCCCATGACCCTCCTCGGCCTCGAGGAGGGGACCCGCCAGGAGCTGTGGCCAGGCGAGGACCACCTCGGCCTGCCCGTCCTCCTGCCCGGGGGCGAGGAGGGGAGGCTCCTGCGGTTCGAACGGTCCCCCGACGGGGAGAGCTGGATCTACGCCCTCGAGTTCCGGGGGCGCCGCCACCGATAGCCCGGCCCACCGATAGCCCGGCCCACCCGAGGCCCGGACCGGCCCGGGCCCCGCGCCACGCTGCGCGTTCGGCCGATCCGGGGTACCGTAGTTGAGTGCCGCGCGCCATCGGGCGGGACGAGGTCCAGCGGCTCCTGCGGGAAGGCGTCCAGCTCGTGGAGGTCCTCCCCGCCGAGGAGTACGAGGAGGAGCACCTCCCCGGGGCCATCAACATCCCGCTCCGCCGGATCGACCGGGAGGCCCGCCAACGGCTCGACCCTGGCCGGCCGGTCGTCGTCTACTGCCACGACTCGGCCTGAGACATGAGCCCACGGGCCGCGTGGCGGCTCGAGACCCTGGGGTTCCGGGAGGTCTACGACTACGAGGCGGGGAAGGCCGACTGGGCCGCCGCCGGGCTGCCCACCGAGGGGCGGGCGGCTCGCCTCCCTCGGGC
>DATLZQ010000095.1:0-3308 GCA_035573915.1 Actinomycetota bacterium
CCCCGTGAGGCGCCTGGAGCCGGCGCTGCGCTGGGCAATGGGGCCAACTGGGAACGATGCGCTGGATTGGCCCTGAGCAGCACTTTTGGGTTGCCGGGAATAGGAGGTGGGTGTTATCCTGAGCTTCACAAATGCAGTCCAGCAAAAGGAGCATCGTGTTCCGAAAGGGCGACAAGGTCGTCTATCCCCACCACGGGGCGGCCGTCATCGAAGACCTTGTGGAACGCGAGATCCTCGGCACCCGCAGGACCTACTTCAAGCTCCGCCTGGCGCACGGCGACCTCACCCTCATGGTGCCCGTGGACAGCACGGAAGAGGTGGGGCTCCGCGGGGTGGTGTCCAAGCGCGAGGTGAAGAAGGTCTTCGAGATCCTCAAGCAGGACGAGACCCACGCCCCCACCAACTGGAGCCGGCGGTACAAGACCAACCTCGCCAAGCTCGCGTCGGGCGACATCTTCCAGGTGGCCGAGGTCGTGCGGAACCTCTCCCGTCGGGAGAGGGACAAGGGCCTGTCGGCGGGAGAGAAGCACATGCTGGCCAAGGCCCGCCAGATCCTCATCTCCGAGCTGAGCTTCGCCTTCGACTCCACCGAGGAGAAGGCCGAGGCGATGCTCGACAAGGTCCTCGAGGAAGCCCTGCTGGCCTGACCCGCCGGAGGGCCCGGCCCCGCCCCGACCGGCGGGGCGGGAGGGGCGCCTGAGTGGCCCGCCGCGAGGTCGGGAAGGAGGAGGATGGGCCAACGGGGCGAGCGCGCGGTCCTGATCGAGCTCGTCCGGCTCGTCCTGGTGTGCCTCTTCGCGGTGGGCGGCTGGCACGTGGCCAGGACCCTGGACCCCGGAGGCTCGGACACCCTGGTCGTGGGGATCATCGTAGGGACCGGGACCGGCTACGTCCTGGGGGGCTTCCTGGGGCGGGGCGCGGTGGCCGCCGTGTCCGAGCTCGAGCGGGAGCTCCGGCGGGTGCCGGCCCCGGAGCTCCTGGCGGGGACCATCGGGCTGGTCCTGGGGCTGGTCCCGGCGGCGCTGGTGTCGATCCTCCTGTTCCGCCTCCCCATGGTCGTCGGCCTGCCCCTGGCCTCCCTGCTCTTCATCACGCTCGGGTTCGCCGGGTACCGGCTGGCCAGGAGCCGGTCCGAGGAGCTCTTCGCGGTGTTCGGGGTGAAGCCCAGGGCGGCGGGCGCCCGCAGGGGCGAGGTCTCCGTGGTCGACTCCAGCGCGCTCATGGACCCCCGGCTGGGGGCCCTGGTCCGCCTGGGGTTCCTCACCGGCACCCTCCTGGTCCCCGAGGGGGTGCTCCAGGAGCTGCAGGCCATGGCCGACTCCGGGGACCCCACCAGGCGGCAGCGGGCCCGGCAGGGCCTGGACCTGCTCGTGGAGCTCAAGCGGGACCCCCTGGTCGACGTGGTGCTCCTGGAGGAGGGGGGGCGGGGCCCGGGGCCCGAGGACGTCGACGCCCAGCTGGTGCGCGTGGCCCGGGAGCGGGGGGCCGCCCTGGTCACGAACGACTCGGCCCTGGCCAAGCTGGCCGGGGCCCTGGACGTCCCCGTGCGGTCCATCCACGCCCTGGCCGACGCCCTCCGCCTCCAGGTGCGGCCCGGGGACCGGGTGACGCTGCGCCTGGTGCGGGAGGGGCGGGAGGCGGGGCAGGCCGTGGGCTACCTCGAGGACGGGACCATGGTCGTGGTCGAACAGGCGGCCGCGCTGGTGGGCCAGGAGGTCGAGGTGGCGGTCACCAACGCCGTCCAGACCCAGGCCGGGCGCCTGGTCTTCGCCCGCCTCGGCGCCGACGGGGCCCGGTAGGGCCTCGGAGCGCCGGGCCGCCAGGGAGGCGCGAGCCCCCTCGAACGACCCTGCGCGAGGCCCTCCCCGGACGGCCCTGCGCGAGGCCCTCCCCGGACGGCCGGACCGCGCTGCCCCGGGAACGGATACGCTTCAGCCGAGAAGAGGCTGGGCTGACCCTGGAGGGTGCCGTCTGTCCACGGTGGCCATCGTGCTCGCGGCCGGGGCGGGGGCCCGGCTCGGGGCCCCGACCTCCAAGGCGTTCGTCCCGCTGGGGGGGCGACCGCTGGTGGCCCACGCCCTAGAGGCCCTGGCGTCGGTGAAGGAGGTGGAGGCGGTGGTCCTGGTGGTGGGGGAGCGGGACCTGGACCGGGCCCGGGCCCTCGTGGCGGGCCGCCCGGAACTTCGGGTGGAACGCGTGGTGGCCGGGGGACGGACCAGGCAGGAGTCCGTCCGGCTGGGTCTGGAGGCGGTGCCCGGCTCCGCCCGGGTGGTCGTCTGTCATGACGCGGCCCGCCCGTTCGCCACTCCCCAGCTGTTCCGCCGGGTTCTGGCGGCGCTCCGGGCGGCGGACGGCTCGGTCCCCGTCGTCTGGAGCACGGACACGGTGAAGCGGGTGCGGGACGGGCGGGTGGTGGAGACCCTCCCTCGGGCGGAGGTGGCCTTCGCCCAGACCCCGCAGGCCTTCCGGGCGGAGGTCCTGCGGGAGGCCCACCGGCGGGCCATTCGGTCGGGGCTAGAGGCCACGGACGACGCCGCCTTGGTGGAGGCGGCGGGGTTCGACGTGGTGGCGGTGGAGGGGGAACCTTCGAACTTCAAGGTCACCACCCCGGAGGACCTGGCCAGGGCCGAGGAGCTGCTGGCGACAGCCGGTCGGGCGGTCCTGAGGAGCCGGGCCCCGTGACCGAGCTGCGGGTGGGCCTGGGGTTCGACCTCCACCCCTGGGCGGTGGGGCGCCCTCTGTTCCTGGGCGGGGTCCGGTTCGAGGGCGAGCCCGGGCTGGCCGGCCACTCCGACGGGGACGTGGTCTGCCACGCCGTGGCCGACGCCCTGCTGGGAGCGGCGGCCCTGGGGGACCTGGGGGAGCACTTCCCGGACACCGACCCGGCCCTGGCGGGGATCGCCGGGCTGGACCTGCTGGGCCAGGTGGTGGCCCGCCTGGCCGAGCACGGGCTGGTGCCCACGGGGTGCGACCTCACGCTCATCGCCGAGCGTCCCCGGATCGCCCCCCACCGCGAGGAGATCCGCCGGAACCTGGCCGCGGCGCTGGCCGTGCCGGTGGAGGCCGTGTCGGTCAAGGCCACCCGCCCCGAGGGGCTGGGCCTCTCGGGGGACGGCATGGGCTGCCTGGCCGTGGCCCAGGTGGCGCCCATCGGCGCGCGGTGAGGCGGGCCAGGAGCGGGCAGGCCGAGCGCGGGAGGCGGGCCAGGAGCGGGCAGGCGGAGCGCGGGAGGCGGGCCCTGCCCGACGACGCCGAAGGCCGCGGCCGGCGGGGCCGACCCAGGGACGCCGAAGGCCGGAGGCGCGTCC
>DATLZQ010000096.1:0-18480 GCA_035573915.1 Actinomycetota bacterium
TCCGGGGTGCACGCCCCCGCCAGCGCCACCCCCGCCAGGACGGCCGACAGGAGGCGGGCGCCCCAGGGCCTTCGCACGGCCGCCTAGTCGCTCCCCGGGTCCCGGCTGGCCTCCGGCCGCAGGTGGGGGAAGAGGATCACGTCCCGGATGGAGGGGGCGTCGGCGAGAAGCATCGTCACCCGGTCCACCCCGATCCCCATCCCCCCCGCCGGGGGCATGCCGTGCTCCAGGGCCTCGAGGAACTCCTCGTCCAGGGGGTGGGCCTCCTCCTCCCCGGCCCGGAGGAGGCGCTGCTGGTCCTCGAACCGGGCCCGCTGCTCGTCGGGGTCGGTGAGCTCGGAGTAGGCCGGGCCGATCTCCATCCCCCCCACCACCAGGTCGAACTGCTCGGTGAGGCCGGGCTTCGAGCGGTGGGGACGGGCCAGGGGGGAGACCTCCCGGGGGAAGTCCGTGACGAACATCGGGCCCCAGAGGGTCCCCTCCACCCGCTTCTCGAAGAGCTCGAGCACCACCTTGCCCGGGCCCCAGTGGGGCTCCACGGCCAGGCCCAGGCGCTCGGCCAGGGGGCGGAGGTCCCGGTCCAAGGAGACCTCCTCCCCCACGGCCTCCGAGACCAGGCCCAGGAGGTCGGCCCGGGGCCAGGGAGGGGTGAGGTCGAGCTCCCGCCCCTGGTAGGGGAAGCGCAGGGACCCCCGCACCTCCCGGGCGGCCGCGGTGAGCAGGGCCTCGGCCAGCTCCATCATGTCCTCGTAGGACCCGTAGGCCTGGTAGACCTCGAGCATCGTGAACTCCGGGTTGTGGTCCCGGTCGATCCCCTCGTTTCTGAAGTTCCGCCCGATCTCGTAGACGCGTTCGACCCCGCCCACGAGTAGCCGCTTGAGGTAGAGCTCGGGAGCGATGCGCAGGTAGAGGTCCATGTCCAGGGCCCGGTGGTGGGTGAGGAAGGGCCGGGCCAACGCCCCCCCGTGGGTGCGCTGGAGGACGGGGGTCTCCACCTCCACGAACCCCCGCTCCTCCAGGACCCGCCGGAAGGCCCGCAGGACCCCGGCCCGGACCTCCACCACCCGGCGGCTGTCGGGGTTCGTGATGAGGTCCAGGTACCGCCGCCGCTGGCGGACCTCGGGGTCCCGAAGCCCCTTCCACTTCTCGGGAAGGGGCCGGAGGGCCTTGGTGAGCAGGACCAGCCGCTCCGCCCGGACCGAGAGCTCCCCCCGCCTGGTGGTCATGACCCGGCCCTCGGCTCCCACGATGTCGCCCAGGTCCAGGTCCTCCACGAGCCCGTAGCCCTCCCCCAGCTCGTCGGCGGCCAGGTAGAGCTGGAGGTCGCCCGTCCCGTCCCGGACCGTGGCGAACGTGAGCCGGCCCTGGCGGCGGAGGAGCATAATGCGGCCGGCCACCCGGACCCGGTCCTCGGTCACCCGGTCGGGCGCCAGCTCCCCGTAGCGCTCCCGCACCTGGGCCAGGGTGGCGTCGCGGTCCCAGCGGAGGGCGAAGGGCTCCACCCCCCGGGCCCGGAGCCGCTCGAGCTTGGCCCGCCGGGCCCGGAGCTCGAGCCCGAGCCGCCCCCCCGGGAGCTCAGGCATCCGGGGCCACGTTGCGCTCGAAGACCAGCCGGAGCCCCTCCAGGGTGAGCCAGGGCTCGTGGTGGTCCACCCGGGCGCACAGGGGGACGATGAGCTCGGCCAGGCCCCCGGTGGCCACCACCACGGCGTGGCCCCCGAGCTCCTTCTGCATCCGCTCCACCATCCCGTCCACCTCGGCCGCGGTCCCGAGGACCAGGCCGGAGCGGAGGGCATCCACGGTGTTGCGGCCGATGGCCGAGCGCGGGGGCACGATCTCGGGCCGGGGCAGGCGGGCCGCCGCCGCGAACAGCCCGGCCGCCGAGACCTGGACCCCGGGGGCGATGGCCCCGCCCAGGTACTCCCCCCGCTCGGAGACGCAGTCGTAGGTGGTGGCCGTCCCGAAGTCCACCACGATGCAGGGCCCGCCGTGCTTGGTGTAGGCGGCCAGGGCGTTCACGATGCGGTCCGCCCCCACCTCCTTGGGGTTGTCGGTGAGGATGGGCATCCCGGTCCGCACCCCGGGCTCCACCACCACCGGGCGGAAGTGGAAGTAGCGGCGGACCATCTCCCGGAGGGCCTGGGTCTGGTCGGGCACCACGCTCGCCACCACCACCCCCGTGATCTCCCTGGAGAAGGACATCCCCTCCTGCTCGAGGAACCCGCCGAGGAGGAGGGCCAGCTCGTCGGCGGTCCGCTCGGGGCGGGTGGCCATCCGCCAGTGGTGGCGGAGCTCCTCCCCGCGGAAGACCCCCACCACGGTCTGGGTGTTCCCGATGTCGATGGCGAGCAGCACCTCGCTCAGGCCCCTCCCCGGGCCGGCGGCCCTTCCGGCCTTCCCCGGGCCTCCGGCCGCGCAGGTCTCTCCGTGGCCCCCGACGGCGGCTCCTCCGCCGCCCCCTCGGCCGTATTCTGCACGCTCCAGGAAGGGTCCCAGGGGAGCGCCAGGTTGTCGATGAGGCGGGCCCGCCCGAACCGGGCCGCCACCAGGGCCCGGCACGGCCCGGCCACCTCCTCCACCTCCTCCCACGTGGCCTCGTCCACCACCGCCACGTAGTCCAGCCGGGCCAGGGGCTCGGAGCCGATGGCGCGGGCCATGTGGGCTCGCAGGACGTGGGCCCGCCGCTCCCCCTGCCGGACCAGGGTGGCCGCGTCCGAGAGGGCCTCGAAAAGGACGGGGGCGGCCCGCCGCTCCTTGGGGGTCAGGTAGGCGTTGCGGGAGGAGACGGCCAGCCCGTCCGGCTCCCGGACCGTGGGGCAGGGCACCACCTCCACCGGGAAGTCCAGGTCCCGCACCATCCGGCGGACCAGCTCGAGCTGCTGGGCGTCCTTCTCCCCGAAGTAGGCCCGGCAGGGCCCGGCCAGGGCGAACAGCTTGGCCACCACCGTGAGGACCCCCCGGAAGTGGCCGGGCCGGGACCGGCCCTCGAGGCGCTCCCCGAGCGGCCCGGGGTCCACCGTGACCTCCGGCCGCCCCCGGGGGTAGAGCTCGGCCTCGGAGGGGGCGAAGAGCAGGTCCACCCCGAGCGAGGCGGCCACCTCCCGGTCCCGCTCGAAGGGGCGGGGATAGGAGGCGAAGTCCTCCCCCGGCCCGAACTGGAGGGGGTTTACGAAGATCGAGACCGCCACGAAGGCGCACTCCCGGCGGGCCCGCTCGATGAGGCGTTCGTGTCCGGCGTGGAGGGCCCCCATGGTGGGGACGAAGCCCACGGTAGCCCCGTCCCGCCGGGCCGCCTGGCAGGCCTCTCGGAACCGAGCCCCCGACCCCGTCACCTCCACCGGACCGTCGCCTCCGGTCGGGGCGGGTGGGGCGGGGAGCCGCCCGCGGGGCTCAGCCCCACGAGGCCAGC
The DNA here is from genome assembly GCA_035573915.1 of Actinomycetota bacterium. Taxonomy (GTDB): domain Bacteria; phylum Actinomycetota; class UBA4738; order UBA4738; family UBA4738; genus DATLZQ01. The sequence goes on from DATLZQ010000096.1 coordinate 3,410, forward strand.
GCCTCCTCCACCCGGGCCCGCCCCTCCTCCGAGAGGTGTCCCGCCCCGTGGGCCACCCCCGCCGCCAGCCGGGCCAGGGCCACGTAGGCCGGCACGACCTCGGGGGCGCGGGCGGCCAGGGCCTCCAGGTTGCGCCGCACGGTCCCGGTGTCCCCGCGCACGGCCGGCCCGGTGAGGGCCGCCGCCGGGCCCTCCGCCAGGGCCCGGTCCAGGACGGCCCGGGCCAGGGGGGCGAAGAGCGGCGCCGGATGGGTCAGGCCGGCCAGGCGGAACAGCCGCTCGGCCACGGCCTCCACCGTCACCAGGTAGTTGGCGGCGAAGACCGCGGCCGCGTGGTAGAGGGGCTTGAGCCCATCCTCGAGCCGGAAGGGCACCCCGCCCACGTCCCGGGCCAGGGCCTCCCCGAAGGCGAACCCCCGCTCGGTGCGGGCCGTCACCGCGGCCCCGCTGCCCGGGAACCGCTCCACCCCCCGTTCGACCGTGGGGAACGACTGGAGCGGGTGGAGGGAGAGGACCTCCGCTCCCAGGGCCTCCGCCGGGGCCAGGGCCTCGAGCCCCAGGGAGCCCGAGAGGTGGAGGACGAACTGCCCCGGCCTCACCCCTCCCGCCTGGCACAGGGCCCGGCACACCGGGGCCACGTGGTCGTCGGAGACCCCGAGCAGCACGGCCTCGGCTTCCGGGGTGCGCTCCGCGGCCCGGTCCAGGGGGACGAAGGGGACGTGGGGGAGGTGGCGGGCCGCCCGGTCCCGAGACCCCTGCCGGCCCGAGGCGACCAGCACGCGGTGTCCCGCCCGCTCGAGGAGCACCCCGAGCGCGGTGGCCACCCTGCCCGCCCCCACGATCGCCACGGAGGTCGAGCGGGTCCCGTTCGAACCGACCGGTGCGTCCGTTCCGGGTCCTCCGCCTCGCGGTCGCGGCTACCGGACGACGGCGAGTATACGGAGGACGTCGCCCCGGCCGGGGGTCAGGGCGTCGGGAGCGAGGAGGGGGGGCCGCCCCCGGCCCCGCCGGAGGACGTCGGGGTGGACACGGGCGGGACGCTCTGGGGTGGCCAACCCTTGCCGGGGCCACCCCCGCCCGTGGGGGCCGACTCGGGGGGACCCGAGGGGACGCCCTCCGGGGGACCGGGAGGGACGCCCTCGGGCGGGCCGGCGGGGACCTCCTGGGGTGGCCCGCCCGCGGGCGTCGACGGCGGGACGCCCTCCGGAGGGCCGCCGGTGTCGCCGGCCCCCTCCGTCCCAGCGCCCTCACCGCACTTCTCGAGCGCCTCCGCCGCGTTGGACCGCGCCCACGCCGGCACCGCCACCTCCACCACGGCTCGGGCCTTGTCGCATCCCTTGAGGCTCGGGTCCGTGGCCACCTCGGAGACGGCCTTCCCGTGCTCGGCCGCCTCCGGGAGGTGGATGCCCACGTGGTTGGCCACCCTGGCCGCGAAGTCCTGGGCCGGGCCGGGGAGGGTCCCCGTGGTGGCCATGGCCGCCGAGGCCGTGAGGGCCGCGGCGATCCCGATGGCCGCGGCCCGCCGCACCGTGAACACCCGGAACCGCCGGATGGGGACCCCGCCCCACAGGCCGTCCTCCAGGGCCGCGGCCATGGCCGCCAGGTGCCGGGCGGCCACCTCGGGCCGCACGGGCTGGAGGAAGGCCCCCCGGACCTCGGCCACCGCCGCCGCCACCGCGGCCGCCGCGCCCCCCGCGGGCAGGCCCTGGGGGTCGGCCTCGAGGAGCCGGTCCAGTTCCTCGGCGCTCAGGCGCTCGCCCATCACGTCGAGGTAATCGCCCGGGGCCGGCTGCGGGTAACGGCGCACCGCCCTCCCTCCTTCAGCCCACCCGCTCCGGGGAGAGAGTCCGGGCCAGCCGGGCGAACCCCCGCCGCTGGAGCATCTTCACCGCCCCCTGGCGCTTCCCCAGGACCCTCGCCACCTCCGCCACCGAGAGGCCCCCCAGGATGCGGAGGAGGACCACGGCCCGCTGGTCCGCGCTCAGCCCCTCGAGCATCCGCCGGACCCGGTCCCGCTCCAGCCCGGCCATGGCCTCCTCCTCCACATCCCCCACGGCCCGCCCGGCCAGGGAGGGGAGGTCGTCGGGGCTCACCGGCGCCTCCCGGCGGCGGCCCAGCCGCCGCCGCTCGTCGACGAGCCGCCGGTGGGCGATGGTGAAGACCCAGGCCCGCAGGTCCGACTCGCTCCCCCGGAACGAGGCCAGGCCCCGGACCACCCCCACGAAGACGTCCGAGGCCAGGTCCTCGGGCTCCGCCGCCCCTTGGGCCCGGAGGTAGCCGAGCACGCCAGGGGCCAGGTCCCGGTACAGGGCCTCCAGGGCCGAGGCGTCCCCCGACCGGGCCGCGCCCAAGAGCTCCTCGAACCCCTCGCCGATCACCCCTGGTCCCCCTTCAGTTATCGGTCGGAGCGGGGCCCGGGGGAACGGCCCCCCTCGGCCCGCTCCCACCCGCCTCCACCCTGAGGGCTGCGGCGAACGGGCGCACCCCTCCCAGCACGGCCGGGGGGAGCCGCAGAGCGGCCACCCGGCGCCCGCCCGGGAGGGGCGGGTCGGCTTCCAGCTCCAGCAGGGGGACTAGGACGAACCCTCGTTCGTGCATCCGGGGGTGGGGGATCGCGAGGTCGGGCTCGTTCACCACCTCCCGCCCGTAGGTGAGGACGTCCACGTCGATGACCCTGGGGCCCCACCGCTCCCCCCGGACCCGCCCCATCCGCTCCTCCACGGACCGGCACGCCTCGAGGAGCCCCCGGGGGGGCAGGGTGGTCTCCACCTCCGCCACCGCGTTGAGGTAGTCGGGCTGGGGCGGGCCCACGGCCTCGGTCTCGTAGACCCGAGAGCTTCGGAGCACCCGGACCCCCTCGGTGGCCCCGAGGAGCTCCACCGCCCGCTGGAGGTTGGCCAGCCGGTCCCCCAGGTTGGACCCGAGCCCGAGGTAGGCCCGGACGCCCGAGGGCCCCTCGGAGCCGGTCACCGTTCCAGGGTGACCTGGGCCACCACGTCCTCCACCCCCAGGGAGCGGGCGGCCCGGGGCTTGTGGACGGCCACGTCCACCTGGAGGACCGGCTCGAGCTCGAGGAGGGCCTCGGCCACCGCCCGGGCCAGGCTCTCCAGGAGCTGGAAGGACGTGGTCTCCACGGTCCTCCGCACCACCTCGGCGATCCGGCGGTAGTCCACGGTCCCCTCGATGGAGTCCACCTCCACCTCCACCCAGGCGTCCACGTCCACCACGAACTCCTGGGGCTCCACCCGCTCCTCGGGGTTCACCCCGTGGCGGCCCTGGGCCCGGATCCCCTCGACGGAGAGGGTCACCACCGGGGCCACGGCGGGCTCGGCTCCTCAGTCGCCGCCCTGGGCCCGGCGGCGAGGGGGCGCCAGGGTGACCTCCACTGGCCCCGGCTCGGGGTGGCGGTGGCCCAGGCCCAGGTACCGGGCCCGCAGGTACTGGAGGAGGAGGAGCCCCACGGTGTCGGGGGCGTCCTCGTTCACGAGGTGGGAGCACCCGGGGAGGAGGGCCACCGTGGCGTCGGGGAGGACCTCGCCCAGGCGCTCGGCCAGGGCCGCCGGGACGAAGGGGTCCTCCTCGCCCCACAGGACCAGGGTGGGCACGTCGAGGGCCGCCAGCTCGGCTTCGGAGGGCCCCAGGGGCTCCTCGCCCAGGGCTCGGGCGGCCCGCATGAGGGCCCCCGGGTCCCGCCGCCACGGGCCCAGGTACCCCTCGAGCAGGCCCGGGTCTCGCCGCTCGGGCCGGCCCACGGCCCGCTCCACGAAGGCCGTCAGGGCCCGCTCGAGCCGCTCCGGGCGGCCGGGCCCGAGCAGCCCCTCCATCCCGGCCAGGGGACGGGCCCCCAGGCAGACGGCGTCCACCAGGGCCAGGGCGCCCACCCGGGGCCCGCCCCCGGTGGCGGCCCCCAGCGCCAGTTCCAGGGCCACCGCCCCGCCCACCTGGTGGCCCACCGCCGCCGCCCGCTCCACCCCCAGGGCCCCGAGGAGCTCCCGGAGGTAGCCGGCCTGGGCCCGCACGGAGAGGTCCGCTCCCTCCGCCGCCCGGCTCTCCCCGTAGCCCAGGAGGTCGGGGGCCAGCACCCGCATCCCCTGGGACAGCAGCCACACCTCCCGCCGCCACAGGAACGAGGAGGTGGGGAAGCCGTGGAGGAGCAACACGGAGGGCCCCTCCCCCAGGTCCACGAAGGCCAGCTCGCCTCCGGAGACCGGCAGCCGCCTGCGTTCGACGTCCACCCTCGGGTCCGGCCCCTCAGGGTCGCCCGGGCCCGCCGGCCCGGCGGATGGCGTCCAGCACCCGGAGCACCCGCACGATGGGCCGGACGTCGTGGACCCGGACGATGTGGGCCCCCCGCGCGGCCATCCAGGCCACGGCCCCGGCCGTCCCCTCCATTCGTTCCCCCACCGGGAGGCCCAGGACGTCGCCGATGAACGACTTGCGGGACGGGCCGACCAGGACCGGGCGGCCCAGGTCGAGGAAGGCGTCCACCTCCTTCATGAGGAGGAGGCTCTGGGGGGTGGTCTTGGCGAACCCGAGGCCGGGGTCCACGGCCAGCCGCTCCCACTCGACTCCGGCCTCCACCGCGGCCTCCACCCGCTCGGCCAGGTAGGCCCGGACCTCCCCTACCACGTCGTCGTAGTGGGTGAGCCGCTGCATGGTCTTGGGCTCGCCCCGCATGTGCATGAGGACCATCCCCGCCCCCGACGCCCGGACCACCTCGAACATCCGGGGGTCGGAGGTGCCGGCCGAGACGTCGTTCACCACCACGGCCCCGGCGTCTAGGGCCGCCCGGGCCACCTCGGCCTTGCGGGTGTCCACCGAGATGGGCACGGAGACCTCGGCCGACAGGCGCTTGATGACCGGCACCACCCGGGCCAGCTCCTCCTCCACCGGCACGGGGTCCGACCCGGGCCGGGTGGACTCGCCCCCCACGTCCAGGAGGTCCGCCCCGTCCGCCACCATCTGCACCCCGGCCGCCACCGCCGCCTCGTGGTCGAGATACCGGCCGCCGTCGGAGAAGGAGTCGGGGGTCACGTTGATCACGCCCATGACCAGGGTGCGCTCGCCGCACTCCAGGGTCCAGGGCCCGACCCGCCAGGTGAGCGGGGCCGCCACGCGCGCGTCGGTCACGGCGGCCATCGTAGCGCCTCCCCCCGTCGGAGGAGCGTTGGGGCAGCCGTCCGAGAGGGCCTACCGGCCCTCGTCGGGCTCGGGGACGTCTCCCCCGAGCAGTTCCAGGTCGGCCAGGTCCCGCAGGGCCTCGCTCCCGCGGCGTCCCGGGTCCCGCGCCGCTCGCTCCTTCATCCCGGCCTTCGAGAGGGCTCGGGGTCAGGCGGTTCGGGTCAGTCGTCCCCCGAGCCCCCGGGGCCGGAGGAGCCGTCGGGCTCCGCCGACCCGGGGCCGCTCGAGTCGTCGGCTCCGTCGTCCCGGTCCTCCCCCTCCGCTCCCGAGCCAGGGCCGCTCGCGTCGTCCGGCCCGTCGTCGGCCGGTTCCTCCGCCTCCTCCGGCTCTCCGTCCCGGCCGGAGCGCTCGTCCTCCCGTTCGTCCTCCCCGCCGCCCGGCCCGGAGCGGTCGGAGGGCCCCTCGTCCTCCTCCTGGCCCCGGCGGTCGTCGTCGCTGCCCGGCCCGGACCGCCCCGACCGGTCGTCGACCGGGCTCGAGGGCGAGGGGCCACGCCCGCCGGGCTCCAGGAACTGCACGATCCGGACCACGGCGCCGTTCACCTCCCGGCGCAGCCCCTCCGGGCCGGCCGCGTAGGCCACGGCCCCCACCCCCAGCACGGCGGCGGCCACGAGCACCACGGCCCGCCGGACCACCCTCCTCCTCCACAGCGGGACCCCCGCCCCCGTCCGGGGCTCGAGGAGGGGCTCCAGGGCGGCCCACCCCGCTGCCGGGTCGGGGACGGGACGCTGGCCCTCGGCCTGGAGCCGGGCCCAGAGGTCGACCAGGCCCCGCAGGTCCTCCCCGGGGTGCCGGGCCTCGAGCTCCTCGAAGGACAGGAGCTCCGCCTCCCACCGGGCCAGGTCCTCTTCCAGCCGGGTCGCGTCCCGGGTCACGTTCGACCTCCTCCTGCCGCGGTCCTCCCTCGGGCCCCTCACGGCCGCTCGCCTCCACCCAGGAGGCGTCGCAGGGTGACCAGGGCCCGCCACTGGAGCGCGTTCACCGCCCCCGGGGAGCGCCGGAGCACCCTTCCCACCTCCTCGTTGCGGAGCCCGGCCAGGAACTTGAGCTCCACCACCGTCCGCTGGTCCTCCGGGAGCCGGGCCACGGCCGCTGCCAGGTCCAGCCGGTCCTCCTCCCCGTCCCGGCCCACGGCCCGGTCGGGAATCTGGGCCATGGGCTCGGTTCTGCGGGCCCGCCGCCGCTCGTCCGCCACCACGTGGCGGGCGATCCCGTACAGCCACGCCGCGAACGGCACCCCCCGGTCCCGGTACCCGGGGAGGGCCCGCCAGGCCCGCAGGAACGTCTCGGCCACCGCGTCCTCTGCCTCCGCCGGCGGCAGGTGGAACCGGACCAGCCGGTACACCGCCGGCTGGTGCAGGCGGTACAGCTCGCCGAACGCCTGCCGGTCGCCCTCCCGGGCCCGGGCGACCAGCCGCGAGACCTCCGCGGACCGGGTGAGCTCGACCACATCCGCTCCGCCCTTCCTATCGCCCGGGAGGGGCGAAATGCTCGCCTGGGGCCCCGGCCGCCCGTCCCCGGCCTCGCTTCGCACGGGCCGACCCTACTTGAGGCGTGCACCTCGGGCAGGCCAGACCGATGGGAAGAGCGGACCCGGGCCACCCGGTCCGGGTGCAACCGGCCCGCGAGCCTCGAGGAGGGTCAACGATGCGAAACCGCAAGCTCGTCGCCACCCTGCTGGCCCTGACCACGGCCCTGGCCGGCGCCTGGGCGGCCTCCGCCAGCTCGGGCGGGCCCTCCGACCCGCCCAGTGCCGGGCCAGCGCTGGCCGCAGCCTCCCTCCCCTCGTCCTCGGCGCCTTCGGTGACCTCGACCTCGGCGCCCTCGACCACCGTGCCCGACTCGGCCCCTGCCACCGACCCCGACGACGTCGCCGACGCCGACCCCGACGACGAGCAGGGCGACGGGCAGGAGAACGGGCAGGAGGTGGAGACCCGCACGGTCGACCCCGCCACCGGGTGCGTCACGGAGGTCGAGCGGGAGACCGAGACCGAGGAGGAGGATGGCGTGGTCCGGACGGAGACCAAGCTTGAGGTGGAGACCGAGTGCCCGGGCGAGGACCACGTCGACGCAGAGGAGGAGGACCACGACCGCCCCGGCCACGACGACGGGGACGAGGGGGACCACTCCGGGCCCGGCAGCGAGGAGGACGACTAGCGGGGGTCAGGGACGGCCCCGGCGCAGGAGCTCCAGGGCCTCGGCCCGGGTGCGGGCGTCGGTCCGGAACACCCCCCGCACCGCGGAGGTGGTGGTGATGGCCCCGGGCTTCTTCACCCCCCGCATGGTCATGCACAGGTGCTCGGCCTCGATCATCACGAACACCCCTCGGGGCTGCAGGGCGCTCTCCAGGGCGTCGGCGATCTCCGTGGTGAGCCGCTCCTGCACCTGGAGCCGCTTGGAGAGGATGTCCACCACCCGGGCGATCTTGGACAGCCCGGTGATCCTCCCGTCCCGGTTGGGCACGTAGGCCACGTGGGCCTTGCCGATGAACGGCACCACGTGGTGCTCGCACATGGAGACCAGGGGGATGTCCCGGACCATGATCATCTCGTCGTGGCCGGCCCCGGGGACCACGGTGATGACCTCCCGGGGGTCCACCCCCACCCCGGCGAAGACCTCCTCGAACATGTCCGCCACCCGGGCCGGGGTCCCGGCCAGCCCCGGGCGGTCGGGGTCCTCCCCGATGGCCTCGAGCAGGAGCCGGACCCCCCGGGCCACCCTCTCCCGATCCACGGGGCGCCGCTCCGGCCCGAACGGCCCCTCCTCCGGCTCGACCACCTCGGGCTCGAGGACCTCGGCCGGCGGGACCAGCGCGTCCAGCGTGTCGGGGAGGGCCGAGAGGTCGGGGAGCTCGGCGGCCCGAGGCAGCTCGGTCCGCTCCCCCTTTCGGTTGATCCACACCGCCCGCAGGCCGAGCTCGGCGCAGGGGGCGAGGTCGTGGAAGGGGCTGGCCGCCACGTGCACGTGCCGCTCCCGGCCGGCCCCGCTCACCTGGAAGAACCGCTTCCAGTGCCCGTGGGCGGGCTTGTACGAGCCCGCCTCGGCGGCGGTCACCACGAGGTCCGGCTCCACCCCGATCCGCTTCACGGAGGCCTCGAGCAGGTCCGGGTCCGTGTTCGAGAGGATGGCCACCCGCCACCCCCGCCGACGGAGCTCCTCCAGGGCCCCCGGGACCTCCGGGAAGGGCGGCCAGTCCGGGAGGGAAGCGGCCAGGGCGTACTCGTCCTCGGGAGCCAGGGGAAGCCCCTCCTCCCGGGCCAGGCGCCTGAGGGCCTCCGCCATCACCTCCCGGTAGGGGAGGGAGGAGCCGGCCTGGACCTGCGGCTCGATCCGGTGGTAGGCCGCGAGGAGCCCCTCCCGGTCCCGCTCCGGCCACAGGGCGGCCAGGGTGTCCCCGATGCCCTGGTCCCAGTCGATGAGCGTCCCGTAGCAGTCGAACGTCGCCCAGCGCTGCACGCCTCGACCTCCCTCCGTCCGCTCTCGCTCCGTAGGCCCCGCGGCGTCCGGAGCGGCCGCCACCCTCCCTCAGGATCGGGACCTCACGATAGCGGTCGGGGCGGCTCCGTCCGGTCGGGGGGCTGGGACCGGCGGGCCACGGCCACCCCGCCGCCCACGCCCTCCCGACGGGGGCGCTTGGGCAGCTCCTTTAGGAGGATCGCCAGCTGGTCCTTGTCGATGGTCTCCCGTTCGATGAGGACCGCGGCGATCCGGTCCAGCATGTCCCGGTGCTGGGTGAGCACCTCCAGGGCCTCGTCGTGGGCCCGGTCGATGAGGCGGCGGATCTCCGTGTCGATCTCGAAGGCCACCTGGTCCGAGTAGTCCGGGTGGGAGGCGAAGTCCCGGCCCAGGAAGACCTCGCCCTGCTTCACCCCCAGGGTGAGCGGCCCCAGCCGGTCGGACATCCCGTACTCGGTCACCATCTGGCGGGCGATCTTGGTGGCCCGGTCCAGGTCGTTCTGGGCCCCCGTGGTGATGTCCCCGAACACGAGCTCCTCCGCCACCCGCCCCCCGAGCAGCATGGCCAGCTCGTCGGTGAGCTCCTGGCGGGTGACCAGGAACCGGTCCTGGGTGGGCAGGGTGAGGGTGTAGCCCAGGGCCCGCCCCCGGGGGATGACCGAGATCTTGTGGACGGGGTCGGCGTTGGGCAGGACGTGGGCCACCAGCGCGTGGCCGGCCTCGTGGTAGGCGATGATCCGCTTCTCCCGCTCGGAGATGAGCCGGGTCCGCCGCTCAGGGCCCGCCATGACCCGGTCGATGGCCTCCTCGAACTCCTTCATGCCGATGGTCTCCAGGCCCCGGCGGGCGCTGAGCAGGGCCGCCTCGTTCACCACGTTGGCCAGGTCGGCCCCGGTGAAGCCGGGGGTGCGGCGGGCGATCACGTCCAGGTCCACGTCGAACTCCAGGGGCTTGTTCCGGGCGTGGACCCCGAGGATGGCCCGCCGCCCGTCCAGGTCGGGGCGGTCGATCACCACGTGGCGGTCGAAGCGGCCCGGACGGAGCAGGGCGGGGTCCAGGATGTCGGGGCGGTTGGTGGCCGCCATGAGGATCACGCCGGTGCGGTTGTCGAACCCGTCCATCTCCACCAGCAGCTGGTTGAGCGTCTGCTCCCGTTCGTCGTGTCCCCCTCCCAGGCCCGCCCCTCGGTGGCGGCCCACGGCGTCGATCTCGTCGATGAACACGATGGCCGGAGCGTTGCTCTTGGCCTGCTCGAAGAGGTCCCGGACCCGGGCCGCCCCCACCCCCACGAACATCTCCACGAAGTCCGAGCCGGAGATGGAGAAGAAGGGCACCCCGGCCTCCCCGGCCACGGCCCGGGCCAGGAGGGTCTTGCCCGTCCCCGGCGGACCGTAGAGCAGGATCCCCTTGGGGACCTTGGCCCCCATGGCCTGGAACTTGCCCGGGTTCTCCAGGTATTCCTTGATCTCCCGGAGCTCCTCGATGGCCTCGTCCACCCCGGCCACGTCCCGGAAGGTGGTCCTGGGCGAGTCCTTGGTCACGACCTTGGGCCGGGCCCGGACGAAGGACATGACCCGCCCCCCGCCCACTTGCGCCTGGTTCATGAAGAAGAGGATCACGCCGAGGATCAGGAGCACCGGGAAGAGGTTGAGGAGGGCCGAGACCATCGGCGAGCCCTTCTGGGGGTCGGTCCGGAACTCGACCCGGTTGGGGGCGGCCAGGATCCGCCGGGTCAGCTCCTCCTGGTACTGGAGAGGGTAGGTGGTCTCGTAGGGCCTGCCGTCGAGGAGCCGCCCCACCACCTTCTGGTCCCGCTCCTGGAAGGTGGCCGTGGCCACCCTCCCCGCGGCGAGCTCCTGCTCGAAGCGGGCCAGGGACATGGACGTGGGTTCCGGGCCCCGGTGGACGAGGCTGAGGACGAGCCACAGCCCCCCGAGCAAGAGCAGGATGTAGACGAACGGCGTCTTGAGGAGGCGCCGAAGGACCGTGTCTTCCCTCTTCGTCGGTGCTTCCTCCCCCGTGGGACTTCCGGCCGCACCCCCGAGCGGTGGCCCGATCCTAGCACAGGGGTCCGACACGAAAGAACGCCTCGGTCCGGGCGGGAGCGGCCGCACCCCCGAGAGTCGATAACGTCGACCACGTTCGTCATCAGAGTTATCTTCTCCTCGGTGCTTCGGCGAAACGAGCGGCAGGACTCCGAGAGGGACACCGGCGTCCTCTACCTGAGAGGCCTCGACCGAGGGCTCCTCCGCGAGGTCAAGGCCGCCGCCGCCCGGCGAGGCGTCACGCTCACCCGGTTCGTGGCGGAGGCGCTGGAGGCGGCCCTCCGGGGCCCGGAATCCGGCGGCTCCCTCCCCGACACCCTCCAGGCAGACCAGGCCTGGTTCGAGCGGAACCGGTCCCGGCTAGCCCGCCGCTTCCCCGGCCAGTACGTGGCCGTGGTCGGGGGGCGGGTCCTCGACCACGACCCCGACTTCGGCTCCCTGGCCCGCCGGGTTTTCGCCCGCGTGGGCTCCTCGCCCGTTCTCGTCCAGCGGTGCTCGCCGGCCCAGCGTGTGGTCCGGGCGGGGTCGCCCCGCGTGACCCGCGCCTGAATGGCCCGTCACCCCTACGACCCCCGGCTCGACCCCCCCGCCCCGGTGGTGCCCCTCCGGGTGGGCGCACCAGGCGCAGCCCCCAGCGTGGCCGTGATGGCCCTGGTCGACTCGGAGGCCGACCTCACCGTCCTCCCCGTCCCGGTGGTCCAGGGGGCCCGGCTCCCCCCCGTGGGGGAGGTCAGGGTCCGAGGACCTCTCGGTGAGCGCGGCCGGGCCACGGTCCACGCCGCCCTCGTCGAGCTGGAGGGTCAGCAGGACCTGGTCGAGGTCCTCGCCCTGGGAGACGAGGCCTTGGTGGGGCGGAACCTCCTGGCCCGGTGGGTGGCCTGCCTGTACGGCCGGGAAGGGATCCTCGAGCTCCGCCGCCCCTGAGGGCGGCTGCGTCGCCGGGCGGCCGGGTTCCGCCCGCCGGGCCCGCTCAGGACACGGCGTCCCGGTAGACCTCGGGGCGGAGGGTCCCCACGAAGGGGAGGTTGCGGAACCGCTCCCCGTAGTCCAGCCCGTAGCCCACCACGAACACCGGGGGGATGTCGAAGCCTCGGTAGCGGATGGGCAACTCGATCTGCTGGACCTGGGTCTTGACCATGAGGGCGCAGACCTCGAGGGAGGCCGGGCGGCGGGTCCGGAGCATCTTGAGCAGGTAGGAGAGGGTGAGGCCGGAGTCCACGATGTCCTCCACGAGCAGCACGTGCCGCCCCTGGATCTCGTGGTCCAGGTCCTTGAGGATCCGGACCACTCCCGAGGTCTGGGTGGCCGCGCCGTAAGAGGACACCGCCATGAAGTCGAACTCCATGGGCAGGTGGATGTGGCGGGCCAGGTCGGCCATGAACACGAAGGCCCCCTTGAGCACCCCCACCAGGAGGAGGTCGCGTCCCCGGTAGTCCTCGGTGATCCGCTCCCCGAGCTCCCGGCACTTCTCCTGGATGGCTTCCCCGGTGATGAGGACCTGTTCGATGTCCTCCTGGTGGACTTTCACCATGTCGGTGAGTGTAGGAACCGCCGCCCCGGAAGGCGAACCGACCTGCGGGTGCGTTCGGGTCCGGCCGTCCACCTGGGTCCCCTCCCTCGTCCCTTCGCTGCCCGCTCCGGCCCCCGGCCCGGCGGCCTCCGCGGGCTGTCCGTCCTCCCCTCGCCGACGGGAGGGCTCACTCGACCGACCCGGGGGAAGGGCGAGAGAGCGAAACATACCCCCTCCCCCTCCGGGCGAGCAAGCCCCCAGGCAGCTGGGCCCGCCGGCCCGGCCTCCCCGCCGCCAGGTCCAGGACGGCCTCCACGTGGGCCGCGTCGGGCACCACGCCCAGGGCCAGGATGGCCGCCCGCACCACGCGGGAGGCGAGCGGCCGGGGCAGGGCCCGCAGCCGCTCCGTGTCCAGCAGGCGCTCCCGCCCCTGCTCCCGGACGACCCGGGCGGCGGCCTCCGTGGCCAGGGCCTCCAGGAACTCGGCGTCGCTTCGGAGGAGCGCGGCCGTCCGGACCAGGGCGGGGCGGACCTTCCGGCCCAGGGCCTCCTCGAGGAGGGGAACCACCCGCCTTCGGACCGCCGCCCGCATGAGGGAGGGATCCTCGTTCATGGGATCGCGGCGAGGCCGGAGACGGAGGGCCCGGCAGAAGGCCTCGGTCTCCTCCCGGGTCACCTCGAGGAGCGGGCGGACCAGGGTGAGGGCCGCCTCGGCCGCCCCGCCGCCCGGCCCCGATCGCCACGACCGCTCCGCCCCCGACAGCCGCTCCAGCCTGGACACGGGGGCCATCCCCGAGAGCGCCTCGGCCCCGCCCCCCCGGAGGAGCGCCAGGAGGACGGTCTCGGCCTGGTCGTCGGCGGTGTGGCCCACGGCGGCCACCCGGGCCCCGAGCTCCGACGCCGCCTCCGCCAGGGCCCGGTACCGGACCTCCCGGGCCCAGGCCTCCACCGACTCGCCTCGGCCCGGCCTCGACTCCGCCCGGCGCAGGACGAACGGCACCCCCAGAGCCCGGGCCTGCCGGGCCACGTACCGGGCGTCCGTCTCGGACCCCTCCCGCAGCCCGTGGTCGAAGTGGAAGCAGGCGAGGTCCACCCGGAGCAGGCGCCGCAGCCTGGCCAGGGCGTGAAGGAGGCAGAGGGAATCCGGGCCCCCGGAGACGGCGACGAGCACCCGGTCGCCGGGCTCGAACATCCGGTGCACCCGGGCGGCCGCCCTAACCCGCTCCAGCACCCGGGCCACGGCCGGGGGCCGGGGAAGGGCCCGGGGCTCGCCTACCGCCAGCGCGCCAGCCGCTCGGGCCACCCTTCGACCCCTCCGGCCACCACCGTGGAGACGGCCATCGGGCCCGCCTACGCGAGGACGCGGGCCACCCAGGCCTCGGGCCTGGCGATCTCCTCCATGCTGGGGAGGTTCTCCGGCCGCTCCCACACCCGGTTGAACCCGGCCATCCCCACCCGCTCCACCACCCAGCTCACGAACCGCTCCCCGAGCGAGTACTGCCGGACCTTGGCGTCGAACCCGATGGCCCGGTGGAGGGCCCCCTCCACCCCGCCCTTCATCCGCCGCTCGTGGAGCCGCCGGCGGAACTCCTCGGCCCGAGGGACGCGTTCCCGCGACACCCCGTCCATCACGAAGTTCCCGTGCCCCTCCAGGAGCGACATGAGGGCCTGCATCCGCCGGACCATCTCCCGCTGCTCCCGGGTCATGAGGAGGAACGCCCAGCCGAACCCCCGGTACTCGCCCCGGCCGCTGCGCACCTCCTCCAGGGCCCGCCGCAGGGTTTGGACCAGCCAGCCCGGGTCCAGCTCCACGCTGTCCAGGTAGGCCTCCAGGAGGCCGGCCAGGTAGCCCCGCAGCCACGGGGCCCCGCAGAACTGCAGCCGGTGGGCGACCTCGTGCAGCGAGAGCCACAGCCGGAAGTCCCTGGGCGGGAAGCCGTACTTGCGCTCCACCCCCGCGATGTTGGGGCCCACGAAGTAGATGAGCCCGTCGTCGTCGGGGGGGAGGAAGACGTCGTACTGGCCGAGGACCCGGTGCCCGAGGTAGCCCAGGAGCGCTCCCACCTGGGCCGCCAGGACCCGCCGCCTGAGGGAGGCCACCGTCCCGCCCCGGCTCCTGGAGACGACCTTCCTGGCGAAGGGCTCCAGGACCCGCTGGAAGGCCTGGAGGTTGGCCTGCAGCCACTGGCTCCTGCTCATCACCCAGGGCCGGGCCCGGCAGCCGTCCGGGGCGAGCCCGGTGACCTCCGAGACCAGCCGCTCCGCCTCCGGCACCACCTCCGCGAAGTCCTCCACCAGCCGAGCGCGTTCGAGCGGGCTGAGCGGGGTCCCCTGGCCGGCCACCCGCCGCCCCACCTCGTGGGCGGTCCGCCAGTCGATGAGCCGGTCCGCGGCGAAGGTCACGCTCCCATTGTCCCCGACCGGCCCCGCTCCTCCACGGCCCTCGCCCGGACCCCACGGACCTGTCCGCGCGGCAAGCGGGCGTGTCGGTGGGGGGTGTTACAGTCGCCCCCGGGCATGGAAACCGCGGTCTGGTCGGCCATCGGGATCCTGGCGGGCTTCTCCCTGGGCTCCCTGTTCTACCTGGGGAGCCGGATCGACCACCTGGGGGTCCGCCTCGACCAGCGCATCGACCAGCTCGGTACCAGCCTGTCCCAGCGCATCGACCAGCTGGCCGCCGAGATAGCGGCCCAGGGCGCCCGGCTCGACCAGCGGATCGACGGGCTCGCCCAGCGCATCGACGTCCTGGGGCTGAGGATCGAACAGCAGTCCGTCCGCATCGACGAGCTCGCCAACCGGCTCGAGGCCCACACCGCCCGCCACGCCCACTGAAGGCGTCTCGCCGACCGCGTAGCTCAGCGCCGGGTAGGACTACGCCT
>DATLZQ010000097.1:0-6808 GCA_035573915.1 Actinomycetota bacterium
CGAGGGGCGAGGAGCCAGCCCCGGCCCGGTTCGGAGCCCCCGGGCTCGTCCGAGGCGGGCAGGACCGCCGTCCTGCGGGGGAACTTCCGTCCGCACGTCGCGCAGTACGCGCTGACGCCGGCCAGGGCCCTCGGGGTCCCGCAGTGCTCGCACCGCTCGATCTCCTGCACGCCGCCTCCAGGGGAGCGGTCCCGCCGGGGTTGGGCTGGAACCAGCTCCCGGTCCGGGGACCGGCACGCTGTCCCCGCGAGCGGCCCCGGTCAATGGGTCGGACGCAGAGGGTCAGCGGTTGAGCTCGGCGGCCAGCTCCGCCGGGTCCGTCACCGGGCGGCGGCAGGCGAACCGCTCGCAGACGAAGGCCGTGGCCCGCCCGTCCAGCGGCGAGCGGTCCCGCAGGAGGGGGACGGCCTCGGCGGCCCGGCGGTCCCCGGGAGGGGCCACCGCGAGCACGGTGTGGGGAAGGAAGCGCCCGTGGACCTCGGCGACGAGCCTCCGCGTGTCCTCCGCCCCGAGCTCTCCCACGATGGCCACCTCTCGGGGCCGACCCAGGTAGAGGTCGAGGGCGCACAGGGCGTGTCCGAACATGGTGGGGGCCCGGGTGAGCTGGTCCCTCACCACCCGCAGGGCCGACACCCCGGCCTGCTCGTACCTGGGCTCGCCCGTGAGCAGCGCCAGCCGCTGGAGGACCTCGGCGGCCGCCGAGTTCCCGGACGGAACGGCGTTGTCGTAGACCTCCTTGGGGCGGACCACCAGGGGTTCGGCGTCGTGGCCGGCCTGGAAGAACCCGCCCCCCTCCTCGTCGTGGAAGAGCCGCAGGAGCTCGTCGGCCAGCCGGCGGGCCTCCTCGAACCACTGGAGGTCGAAGGTGGTCTCGTAGAGCGTGAGCAGCCCCTCGGCCAGGAGGGCGTGGTCGTCGGAGTAGCCGGGGACGCCGGTCCGTCCCTCCCGCCAGGAACGGAGGAGCCTCCCGTCCTCCCTCCGCAGGTGGGTGAGGACGAAGCGGGCGGCGGCTTCGGCCGCCTCCACGTAGCGGGGCTCCCCCAGGGCCCGCCCGGCTTCGGCCAGGGCCGAGATGGCCAGCCCGTTCCAGGCCGCCAGGACCTTGTCGTCGGTGGCCGGCCGCACCCTCCGCTCCCGGACCTCGAACAGCCGACGGCGGGCCGCCTCCACCGCCGCCGCCAGCTCCTCCGGGGTCACCCGGGCCTCCTCCGCCACCCGCTCGGGCGGGAGCGGGGTCCAGAGGACATTCCGCCCCCCCTCCCAGTTGCCCTCGGGCAGGGCCCCGAACCAGGTGGCCACGGCCCGGGCCAGGGACTCCGAGCCCACCGCCTCGCGGGCCACGGCCACGAGCTCGTCGTAGCCCCACACGTAGAACTTCCCCTCCTCCCCTTCGGAGTCGGCGTCCTGAGAGGAGAAGAACCCGCCTCCCGGGTGGCGGAGCTCGCGGAGGAGGTAGTCCAGGGTCTCCGCCGCCACCTGGCGGTACCGGGCGTCGGCGGTGACCTGCCAGGCCCGGGCGTAGAGCCGGGCCAGCTGGGCGTTGTCGTAGAGCATCTTCTCGAAGTGGGGGACGTGCCACCGGGCGTCCACCGAGTAGCGGTGGAACCCCCCGCCCACGTGGTCCCGGATGCCCCCCGCCGCCATGCGGTCCAGGGTCCGGGTGACCATCTCCAGGGACGCCGCGTAGCCCCGGAGGTGGCAGCGGAGGAGGAACTCGAGGCTCATGGGCTGGGGGAACTTGGGCGCTCCCCCGAACCCGCCCCACTGGGGGTCGAAGCTCTGGCGAAGCCCGGCGTGGGCCACGAGGAGGATCCCCTCCGACAGGGGCTCGGGCGAGGCCCGCAGCTGGGACAGCCGCCCGATGGCCTGCACCACCCGCCCGCCCTGCTCGAGGACCTCCGCCCGACGCTCCCGCCACGCTCGGGCCACGACCTCGAGGACCCGGCGGAAGGCGGGGAGCCCGTGCCGGTCCTCCTTCGGGAAGTAGGTCCCGGCGTAGAAGGGAGCCCCGTCCGGGGTGAGGAAGACCGTCATCGGCCAGCCCCCCTGTCCGGTCATGGCCTGGACGGCGTCCATGTAGATGGCGTCCAGGTCGGGGCGCTCCTCCCGGTCCACCTTGACGCAGACGAAGTGCTCGTTCATGACGCGAGCCGTCTCCTCGTCCTCGAACGACTCGTGGGCCATGACGTGGCACCAGTGGCAGGCGGCGTATCCGATGGAGAGGAGGATGGGCTTGTCCTCCCGGCGGGCCCGCTCGAGCGCCTCGGGCCCCCACGGGTACCAGTCCACCGGGTTGTCCGCGTGCTGGAGGAGGTAGGGGCTGGTCTCCCCCGCCAGGCGGTTCCGACTCCGTTCGCTCACGGCACCAGTGTCTCGCCTGGGGAGGGTCTGCGGCACGCGGTCCTCGGCGCCGGCTGGCCGTGGACGCAGGCGACTCAGTCGTGGGCTACTGGTAGACGACCAGGTCCGGCTCGGGCTGGAGGAGGAGGACGTCCGCCGGGGCCAAGAGCCCGAGGTCCCGCTCGAAGTACAGCTTGATGCCGTGGTGGAACCCGTCGTCTTCGCTCACGAACGACTGGTACTTGACCACCTTGGTCGTCGGGTCTCCGAACCCGTCCACGTCGATGACCACCGCCACCTCGGGTGGCCGGCGGATCCGGCCGGGGTTGCGGATCATGTCCTCGGTGAACTGGTGGATCACGAGGATCTTCTGGGGGAGGTCGTACCGCCGCACCAGGCCCGCGAGGTACCGCGCCACCTGGTTGACCGTCGCGGCGTCCACGGACCCGAGCTCCCGCCCGGGCACCTCGGTGGGCCCCACGTGCCACTCGGGGTCCAGGGCCAGGCCCACGTCCGGCTCCCGGAGGAGCGCTTCGTAGACCCGGACCTCGGTCATGAAGTCGGAGCGCCCCGGCTGGATGTCGAGGATGAGGAGACCACGGAGCCTCCGGATGGCGTCCAGATACGGACGGATCCGCTCGATGGGATGGCGGCGGCGGTACAACCCGTCCTCGCCGGGCTCGCTCCGGGCGACCGTCGCGACGAGCTCGAAGGCCGGGAGCACCCGGCGGTGAGGGGTGCGGTAGGCGGCGGCCTGGCGGACCAGGCGGTCGGCCGCCGCGTCGGGGCCGATCCCCAGGATCCCCAACGTGGTAGTCCCGGGGGTCCCGTAGAAGGCGATCACCCGGTACTCGGGGAACAGCCGGGTCCCACCTCTGGGGAGTTCCCGGGGAGCACGGTCGGCCCCGGGCGTTCCCGTGGCAGGCGCGGGGGACACGCGTTCCCGACCGCCGACCCGGTCCACCGCGAGGAACACCGCCCCCACCGCGGCTCCCGCGAGGGTCAGGGCCGCCAGGATGCGCAAGGCGGCCACCCGGCCGCTCCCTCGGGTGGCTCGCTGCAGACGGAGACCGCGGGTCCCGGGGCCCGGGGAAGCGCCCAGGGCCCGGGCCAGCCCGCGCAGGTGAGCCAACCCCTCGGGTGGCTCGCCCCCCGAGGGGCTGCGAGGCTTGCGTCTCCAGCCGCCTCGGGTCGGACGCGCCGGGGAGAGGGCCAGCTCGTCCCCGGCAACCCCATGGCCCCCCGTCCCGGCCGGGTGGGCTCCCAGGAGGGCCGCTTCGTCCAGCCCGAGGTACCTCGCGTATTCGCGGAGGAAGAACCGGGCGTACGTCGGGCTCGGGAACTCCGAGAGCGGAGCGTCCCGTTCGAGAGCCTCGAGGTACTGAACGGAGATCCGGGTGCGATCCGAGGCCTGGACCAAGCTCTCCCTGCGGCGCTCCCGCGCTCGCTGGAGCTCGGCCCCAACGTCCAGAGGCCGACGGGGCTCGGACGACGTCTGCTGGCTCATCGGCGTCGGTCCCGGGAGACGCGGGAAGCGGACCCGGGGCCAGGAGTATAGGTCGGTCCTGGTCACTCGGACCAGGCCGTGACCACCCTTTGCCCGGGACGCCCGGCGGGTGGCGGAGAGGGACGAGTCTCCTGTGCTCGCCCCAGACCGGCTGGCGATGGCCGGACGAGCGGCCTCAGGCGGCGGGCGCGCTGACGCTGCCGTCGAGGACCCGCCACACGCCCGACGCCCTGGCCACCTCGTCGATCGCGGGGTGGATCACCTGGCCCGCCACCACGGGCAGCGCTCGCACGCCGGCGCGCTCCAGGAGGGCGGCGCGGGTCCGGGCCCGCTCGATGTCGCCCTGGTCGATGGCCCACGAGACCTCCACCACCAGGTACACGTCGACACCGTCCCGCCGGCCCACGGCGAGCACGTCGGCCCTCCGAATGTCGATGGCCTCGTCGAGGGTGAGCTTGCCGGCCTCGATGGCCGGGCCCAGGAGGGCCTCCTTGGCCGGGCCGTCGAGCACTCGGATCCCCCTGGCCAGGGCACCGAACAGACCGTCCGCGTGGAGGAGGTAGTGGGTCTCGAGGCTCATCCCCTTCAACCGCTCCACGTCGTGGGCCAGCCTGGTGACGGTCTCGGCGAGCTGGCGCAGGGACTCCTCGGTGCGGCGCTGGGCCTCGGCCAGGGCAGCCAGCTGCTCCTCGACCTTGGCCACCCGCTCCTCGGTGCGGCGCTGGGCCTCGGCCAGGGCGTGGATCTCGTCCCGCAGCTCCCGCAGGTAGTGCTCGACCAGCATGCCGGCCAGCTGGGCCCGGGCCTCGGGATCCTGGGCCAGGGCCCGGAGAAAGGCACGAAGGTCGTCAGCGGTGAAGCTCATCTTCGGACACCGATGGGAGGCTAGCACCCAGCAGCGACATCGAGCAGTCTGGCGCGGTCTATCGGTCGAGAGCCGAGGGGGGAGCTTGATGGGGAGGCAGCTGGCGCAGGGCCTCACCCTGACGTTGCCGTTCGGCCAGGACCCACGAGTCTCACCACGACGAGGTCTCGATCACCGCCACCCGGCTCGCTCCCACGGCGACGGAGGGGGAACCACAAGCTCCCGCTGGGGAGGGACCGGCCGGGACCGAGGCGGCCGGTACTCGACCGTCCTTGTCTTGTTCGCCGAGTGAAAGCGCTCGGGCGGCTCAACCGGTCCGGGGGCCGGGCCGATGACATCCCCGCCGGTGCTTTGCATCACGGGCTCCGCGCAGGAGAATCGGGCCCGCACGTCCGCACGGGCGTGCCCATCCTGGAAGGAGGTAGGTGAGCATGGACGCTCTCACCATCGCCGGCCTCGCCGTGGTCGGTGTGGCCATCGTCCTGCTCGGCATCCGCATGTTCCGCGGAAGCTGAGTCCGACCTGGAGGTTCGTCACCCTCACTCCCTGACCGCGCCCTGCCTGGGGTCCTCGCCCGACAGCCGGAGCTGTCCCTCGTAGGCTCCCCGGCCGGTGAGGCACGCCGCCCCACACCGGGCCGCCAGGGCCAGGGCCTCCTCCACCCGGAGGCCCGCACCCAGCCCGTACGTGAGGCCCGCGGCGAAGCTGTCCCCGCACCCGTAGGTGTCCCTCACCGGGCCCGGGGGCGGGACGGCCTCGTACCTCCCCGACCGTCCGTCGGCCACGACGAAGCGCCCACCGGCCCGCCCTTCGGTCTGGACCAGGAGGCCCGGAGGGGGGTCGAACGCGACCGGGTCGAAGGCCTCGGCGGGGTCCCGGGCGCTCCCCACCAGGGCGTCCAGGACCACCCGGGCCTCCGAGAGCACCGGCTGGGCCCGCAGGGTCGCCACCAGGACCCGGGCCCGGCGGGCCCGCTCCAGGGCCCGCCGGTCCCCGGCCGTGAAGTAGACGGCGTCGGCGCCCTCGAGCTCCTCCCAGTCGAGGGGGTCGTCGCCGCTCGGGCCCATCCGCTCCCCCATGACGGTGATGGTCCGCTCCCCCGACGCGTCCACGAACGTGAAGGCCTGTCGTTGCGGGGTCGGGCGGAAGGTGGTCTCCACCCGCAGGCCGAGGGCCTCGAGCTCCCGGCGGGCTCGGTGGCCCGGCTCGTCGTCCCCCAGGGCGGTGAAGAGGACGGCCAGCCCGGCCAGCCGGGCGAGCTGCACGGCGGCCACCGCCCCGCCCCCCGCCGGCTCCTCCCACCACTCCGAGGCGTGCACGATCTCGCCGGGCGAGGGCACGCCCTCCACCCGGGCGAACCGCACCCACTCCACGTGGCCGACCACCGCCACCCGCACCGCGGCACGCACCATACCGGACGGGAGGACGCAACCGATCGAGGCGGCCCGGGGGTGGTCGGCACCAGCCCCCGCCCCGTACGATGCCTGCCTGACCCTTGGGGGGGCGCCGTCGGGCGGCCACGTCCGGCAGGACCCTGTCCACGTCCGGGGAGAGGAGCTGGCGGGTGAGCGGGCGGAACAACCTGACCCTCGAGGAGGCCCGGGGCCGGGCCGAGCTCCTCGCGGACCTCCGGTACCGGGTGGAGCTCGACCTGACCGAGGCCGCCGACTTCCGGTCCCGCACCGTCCTGCGGTTCGCCTCCCGGGAGCCGGGGGCGGAGACGTTCGTCGACCTCACCGCCCCCCGCCTCGAGCGGGCCGAGCTCAACGGGCGCCCGCTCCCGGGGGACGCCTTCGACGGCCACCGGCTCCGCCTCCTCGGCCTCGAGGAGGAGAACGAGCTCGTGGTAGAGGCCCGCTGCGCCTTCCACCGGACCGAGCTCGGGATGCACCGGTTCGTGGACCCCGTGGACGGGGGCGTCTACCTCCACACCGACTTCGAGCCCTTCGACGCCCACCGGGTGTTCGCCTGCTTCGACCAGCCCGACCTCAAGGGGGTGTTCGAGTTCACCGTGCTGGCCGAGCCGGGCTGGGAGGTGGTGGCCAACACCCGGCCGGCGGGGCCTCCGGCGGCGGACGGGCGGAAGGTCCTCAGGC
>DATLZQ010000098.1:0-8630 GCA_035573915.1 Actinomycetota bacterium
CCCCGGGTGCACCGCGGGCGCCCCCGCCCGGACGGCCGCGCCGCCTCCCGCGACCACGGCGCCCCCGCCGCCCACGCCGACCCCGAACCCCGAGGGTCAGGGCTCCGAGGACCAGCTGGTGGAGGTGGTGAAGCGGGTGGCCCCGGCGGTAGTGAACGTGACCACGGACCGGCTGCAGCCCGGGCCGTTCGGCATCGAGGAAGGACAGGGGGTGGGGACCGGCTTCATCATCCGGTCCGACGGGGTGATCGTCACGAACTTCCACGTGGTGGAGGGGGCCACTCAGATCAAGGTCATCCTGCCCCCGCCCGACCGGCGGACGTTCCTGGCCCGGGTCATCGGGAGCAGCTCCGAGCACGACCTGGCCGTCCTCAAGGTCGACGGGCGGGACCTCCCCGCCCTGCCCCTGGGGCGCTCCTCGGAGCTCCAGCTCGGGCAGCGGGTCGTGGCCCTGGGCTACGCCTTGGCCCTGGAGGGGGGGCCCACGGTGACCGCGGGCATCGTGAGCTCCCTGGCCCGCACGGTCCGGGTCCAGGACCCCACGGCCGGCGTGGTCCGGACGCTCGAGGGGGTCATCCAGACCGACGCCGCCATCAACCCTGGCAACTCCGGGGGACCCCTGGTGGACCTGGCCGGGAACGTGGTGGGGATCAACACGGCCGGGGCCCAGGCCGCCGAGAACATCGGGTTCGCCATCGCCATCGACGCCGTCCGCCCCCTCATCGAGCGGGCCATGAAGCGGCCGGAGGCCCCCCTCCCGTACCTCGGGGTGGTGACCATCACGGTCGACCCCGGCCTGGCCTTCCAGCTGGGCCTCCCCGTGGACCGGGGGGCCCTGGTCCAGGCCGTGACCGGGCCCGCCCAGGCTGCGGGGATCCGGGTGGGGGACGTGATCGTCTCCCTTGGCGGGCAGCCCGTGCGGACCTCCGAGGAGCTGGGCCGGCTCATCCTGGACCGCCAGCCGGGAGACCGGGTGGGGGTGGGCCTGGTCCGGTCCGACGGGAGCCGGGTCACCGTGGAGGCCACCCTGGGCATCCGCCCCCTCCCCACGGGCTGAGCGGGTGGCCGGAGCGAGCGCGCGCGGCCCCTTCCGGCCCGGCGAGCGTGCCCTGCTCGTGGACGACCGGGGGCGGCGATACCTGATCCGGCTCCAGCCCGGGGGGAGCTTCCACTTCCACGGCGGGGCCGTCCCCCACGACCTCGTCCTGGGCTCAGAGGAGGGGACCGTGGTCCACTCGAGCACGGGGACGGCCCTGCTCTGCTTCCGCCCCACCCTGGCCGACTTCGTGCTCAAGATGCCCCGGGGAGCCCAGGTCCTCTACCCCAAGGACATCGGGGCCGTGCTGGTCCACGCCGACATCGGGCCCGGCGCCACGGTCCTCGAGGCGGGCACCGGCTCGGGAGCCCTCACCCTGGCCCTCCTCCGGGCCACGGGGCCCGAGGGCCGGGTGGTGTCCTACGAGGTGCGGGAGGACTTCCACGCCCGGGCCCGGGAGAACGTGGAGGCCTTCCTGGGCGAGCTCCCCCCCTGGCTGGAGCTGCGCCTGGGCGACGTGCGTGAGGTGGCGGGCACGGGCGAGGCCTTCGACCGGGCCATCCTCGACCTCCCCGAGCCCTGGGCCGTCCTCCCGGAGGTGGCCAGGGCCCTGCGGCCGGGGGGGATCCTCTGCTCGTACGTCCCCACCACCAACCAGGTCCAGCAGGCGGCCCTGGCCATGGAGCGGGAAGGGTTCGGGCAGGTGCTCACCTTCGAGCTCCTCCTCCGGCCCTGGCACGTGACCGAGCGCAGCGTCCGGCCCGACCACCGCATGGTGGCCCACACCGGGTTCCTCACTGTGGGACGGAGGGTCCTGCGGCCCTCGCCCTCCTAGCGCCTCGGGGCCGGCCTCCCGGCCGTCCGGTTCCGCCGGGCCGATCCGGGGGCTCACCGGGCCCCGGCCCCTCCGCCCGGGCGGAGGTTCCGGCTGGCCGCGGAGCCCCGGGGGCTACCGGGGCGGGGCCAGCCTCCAGGCGGTCATCCGGGCCGCCGAGAACCTCGTATAAGGGGAGGAAGGGCCCGGCGGGGCCCGGGCAAGACCCCGGGGCCGCTGTCGAGGAGGGCCGGTCTGAGGGACTATAGTTGACCATCCGGAAGCAGGAAGGAAGTGCAGCACCATGCCGCAGCAGGGAGCGGACGGGCCCGACGTGCAGGAGCAGCTGGAGCGGTACGAGAAGGAGATCCACCAGCTCCAGACCCAGATCAAGTTCCTCGAGGACGAGACGGCCCTCCTCCGCCGCCGCCTGGCGAACTCGCCCCGCCAGGTGAAGGTCCTCGAGGAGCAGCTGCTCGAGACCCGCAACGAGCTGGCCCGGGTGGTGGCCCAGAACGAGAAGCTGGTGGCGGTCCTGCAGAGCGAGCGGGAGCGGATCGAGGCCCTGAAGGAGGAGGTGGAGAAGCTGGCCCGCCCCCCCGCCACCTTCGGGGTGTTCCTGGGGGCCAACGATGACGGGACGGTGGACGTCTTCACCGGGGGCCGGAAGATGCGGGTCAACATCGACCCCGAGATCGACCGGTCCCGCCTGCGCAAGGGCGTGGAGGTCATCCTCAACGAGGCCCTCAACGTGATCGAGGTCCTGGACCAGGACGTGGTGGGGGAGGTGGTCACCGTCAAGCAGCTGCTCGGGGAGGACCGGGCCGTGCTCATCGGCCGGGGCGACGAGGAGGTGGTAGGGACGCTGGCCGCCAGCGTCCGGGGCCATGTGCGGGCCGGCGACCCCGTCCTCTACGACCCCCGCTCCGGGTACGCCCTGGAGGTCCTGCCCAAGGAGCAGGTGGAGGAAGTGGTCCTGGAGGAGATCCCCGACGTCACCTACGACGACATCGGAGGGCTCGCCAAGCAGATCGAGGACATCCGGGACGCCGTGGAGCTCCCCTTCCTCTACTCGGAGCTCTTCGAGGAGCACCAGCTCAAGCCGCCCAAGGGGATCCTTCTGTACGGGCCCCCCGGCTGCGGGAAGACCCTCATCGCCAAGGCCGTGGCCAACTCCCTGGCCCAGCAGGTGGCGGAGAAGACCGGACGCAAGGACGCCCACTCCTACTTCCTCAACATCAAGGGGCCGGAGCTCCTCAACAAGTACGTGGGCGAGACCGAACGGCAGATCCGGCTCATCTTCCAGCGGGCCAAGGAGAAGTCGGCCGAAGGGTTCCCGGTCATCGTGTTCTTCGACGAGATGGACTCCCTGTTCCGGACCCGGGGGTCGGGGATCTCAAGCGACGTGGAGAACACCATCGTCCCCCAGCTCCTCTCGGAGATCGACGGGGTGGAGTCCCTGAAGAACGTGATCGTGATCGGGGCCTCCAACCGGGAGGACATGATCGACCCGGCCATCCTCCGGCCCGGGCGGCTGGACGTGAAGATCAAGATCGAGCGCCCCGACGCCGAGGCCGCCCGGGACATCCTGTCCAAGTACCTCAAGCCCGACGTGCCCATCCACGAGGAGGAGCTGCGGAAGGCGGGCGGGGACAAGGCCCGGGCCATCCAGCGGATGATCGACGCCACCGTGGAGCGGATGTACGCCCAGACCGAGGAGAACCGCTTCCTCGAGGTGACCTACCAGTCGGGGGACAAGGAGATCCTCTACTTCAAGGACTTCAACTCCGGGGCCATGATCGAGAACATCGTCCGGCGGGCCAAGAAGATGGCCATCAAGCGGTTCCTCAAGACCGGGGAGAAGGGGCTCAAGCTGGAGGACCTGTTGCAGGCCATCCGGATGGAGTTCAAGGAGAACGAGGACCTCCCGAGCACCACCAACCCCGACGACTGGGCCCGGATCTCGGGGAAGAAGGGGGAGCGGATCGTCTACGTCCGCACCCTCCTCTCCGACGGGCGGGGCACGGAGGGCCGGCAGGTGGAGCGGATCAACGCCGGCCAGTACCTGTAGGCTGGGGCCCACGAGCCCCGGACAGGCCGGGCAGCGAGCGGCACACGGGAGGGGCGGGCGTGGCCATCCCCAAGGTGGTAGGCATCGAGACCGAGTATGGGATCTCGGGCCCGGGGATGCCGGACTTCAACCCGGTCCTGGCCTCCTCCCTGCTCATCACCTCGTACGCCGGGACCCTCCGGCGGATCCGGTGGGACTACGAGCAGGAGTCCCCCATGCGGGACGCCCGGGGGTTCGAGCCGGTCCAGGAGCGCCAGCCGGTGGAGGAGGAACTGGGGCTGGCCAACGTCATCCTCCCCAACGGGGCCCGGTACTACGTGGATCACGCCCACCCCGAGTACTCGACGCCGGAGTGCGCCACGGTGCGGGGTTTGGTGGCCCACGACAAGGCGGGGGAGCGCATCCTCGAGCGTTCGCTGGAGGCGGTCCTCCAGCTCCTCCCGCCCGGGGCCCGGCTTCACGTCTACAAGAACAACACCGACGGGAAGGGGAACTCCTACGGCTGCCACGAGAACTACCTGGTGGACCGGGGCACCCCCTTCGCCCGGATCGTCCGGGACCTCACCCCCTTCCTCGTCTCCCGCCAGATCTTCACTGGGGCGGGCAAGGTGGGAGCCGAGAGCCCCCGGGAGGAGGCCAGGTCGGTCACCTACCAGCTGTCGCAGCGCACCGACTTCTTCGAGGCCGAGGTAGGCCTGGAGACCACCCTCAAGCGGCCCATCATCAACACCAGGGACGAGCCCCACGCGGACCCGGAGAAGTACCGACGCCTGCACGTGATCGTGGGAGACGCCAACATGTGCGAGGTGGCCACCTTCCTCAAGGTGGGCACCACCGCCCTGGTCCTCAAGCTCATCGAGGACGACCTCCTCCCGGACCTCTCCCTGGAGGCTCCGGTGGCGGCCCTGCACGAAGTGTCCTGGGACCTCTCCTGCCGCCGGACGGTCCGGCTGCGGGACGGGCGGCGGGTCCGGGCCATCGACCTCCAGTGGGAGTACCTGGACCACGCCAAGAAGTACGTGAAGGAGGTGGAGCCCACGGCGGAGAACGGGGAGGTCGTCCAGCTGTGGGAGAACGTGCTGACCGGGCTGGAGGAGGACCCGCTCGGCCTCCACCGGGAGCTGGACTGGGTGGCCAAGTACCGGCTCCTGGAGGCCTACCGGGAGCGACACGGCCTGGACTGGCGCAGCCCCAAGCTGCAGATGATCGACCTCCAATACCACGACGTCCGCCGGTCCCGGGGACTGTACTACCGGCTGGTGGAGAGCGGGAAGGTGGAGCGGCTGGTCTCCGAGGCGGACGTGGAGCGGGCCGTGGCCCACCCCCCGGAGGACACCCGGGCCTACTTCCGGGGCCGGTGCATCGCCAAGTACCCCGAGTCCATCGCGGCCGCCTCCTGGGACTCGATCATCTTCGACATCGGGCTGGAGGCCCTCCAGCGGGTGCCCACCCGGGAGCCCCTCAAGGGGACCCGGGAACACGTGGAGGCCCTGATCGAGGCCTCGGAGACCGCGGCCGAGCTCATCGCCGCCCTCCAGCGCTAGCAAGGCCAGGGGGCCGGCGGCCACCTGCCGCGAGCTCCTGGCCCGGGCGCGAGAGGCCGGTGGGAGCCCCCGACCGGCCCGACCATCACCACGGCGGGCGGGTGGCGCCCCCCGTCCAGGCGGCGAGCGGGGCGGGCCCTAGAATAGGGCCTGATCAGCCGAGGGAAGGAGCGTGAGCGACGTGCCCCAGGGACAGGAGCAGCGACGGGTCCGGAGGACCGCCGGCGGGGACGGCGGAGAGGCCGGGCAGGTCACCGCCAGCGAGAAGGCGGAGAAGCTCAAGGAGGAGATGGACGAGATCCTCGACGAGATCGACTCCGTCCTGGAGGAGAACGCCGAGGAGTTCGTCAAGTCCTACGTCCAGAAGGGCGGGGAGTGAGCGACGCCTTCGGTGAGACCCCGGGCCGCCCCTGGCCGCTCGGGGTGGACCCGAGCTTCGTGAACCTCCTCAGGGCCCACGCCCCCTCGCTCCTGCCCTCGGTGCCCCAGGCCGCCGGGGGGCGCGCCGAGGTCCCCCACGGCACCACCGTGCTGGCCCTCAAGTTCGAGGGCGGGGTGGTGATGGCCGGGGACCGGCGGGCCGTGGAGGGGTTCAGCATCGCCGACGAGCGCATCGAGAAGGTCTTCCCGGCCGACGACTTCTCGGCCGTGGGCATCGCCGGGGCGGCCGGGCAGGCCACGGAGATCGTCCGGCTGTTCCAGACCGAGCTCGAGCACTACGAGAAGGTGGAGGGGGAACGGCTGTCCCTGGAGGGAAAGGCCAACCGGCTGGCCCAGATGATCCGGGCGAACTTCCCTATGGCCCTCCAGGGGCTGGCCGTGGTCCCCCTGTTCGCCGGGTACGACGAGCGGCGGGGGGAGGGCCGGCTGTTCCGCTACGACCTGACCGGGGGCCGCTGGGAGGAGGCCGACTTCCACGCCACGGGGTCCGGGGCCCTGGCCGCTCGGAGCTCCCTCAAGAAGCGGTGGCGGCCCGGCATGAGCCGGGAGGAGGCGGTCCGGACCGCCGTGGAGGCCCTCTACGACGCCTCCCAGGAGGACCTGGCCACGGGGGGGCCGAACCCGCTGCGGGGCATCTACCCCACGGTGAAGGTCATCACCCGGGAGGGGGTCCAGACCGTCCCCGAGGAGGAGGTCCGGGCGGCCTTCGAGGCCGTCGTGGGCGAGCTCCAGGAGGCCCCCAGGGCCCGCGGGGGGAGCGCGGCCCGGGAGGCCGGCACCGGGCAGGGCCGGGAGGGCTGAGGTGGCCTTCGTCCCCTACGTCTCCCCCGAGCAGCTCACCCGGGACCGCTCCGAGTACGCCCGCAAGGGCATCGCCAAGGGCCGGTCCGTGGCGGCCGTGGAGTACGCCGACGGGATCCTGTTCGTGGCGGAGAACCCCAGCGGCACCCTGTACAAGATCTCCGAGCTCTACGACCGGATCGCCTTCGCCGGGGTGGGCCGGTACAGCGAGTTCGAGAGCCTCAGGATCGCCGGGGTGCAGCTGGCCGACCTCCGGGGCTACGCGTACGGCCGTGAGGACGTGACGGCGAAGATGATCGCCAACGCCTACGCCCAGGCCCTGGCCAACATCTTCACCACCCAGATGAAGCCCTACGAGGTGGAGATCCTGGTGGGGGAGGTGGGGGACCGGCCCGAGCAGAACCAGCTCTTCCACGTCCTCTTCGACGGGAGCGTGACCGACGAGAAGGGCGTGGTGGCCATGGGGGGCCGCTCGGAGGAGCTCACCGAGCAGCTCCGCCAGGGCTACCGGGAGGGGATGTCCCTGGACGAGGCCCTGCGGCTGGCGGTGCGGGCCATGTCCTCGGTCGAGCAGCGGCCCATCGACGCCCCCAACGTGGAGGCCGCCGTCCTGGACCGGACCCGGCCCCGGCGGAAGTTCCGCCGCCTGACCGACCCCGAGGTCGCCGAGATCCTGGGGCAGGCGGCGTAGGCGGAGGGCCAGTGCGCGGGGACGGGGCGGAGGCTGCCGACGGGGGTCGCCGGGCCCTGGGCCCGGTCTCCCGGCTGGTGGTCAAGGTGGGGACCTCGAGCCTGGTGGACGGGGCGGGGGGCATCTCCCAGGCCCGGGTGGCCCGCCTGGTGCGGGAGGTGGCCCGGGTGGTGGCCGAGGGGCGGGAGTGCGTCCTGGTCTCCTCGGGGGCCATCGCCGCCGGCCTGGGCCCCCTGGGGCTGCGGCGCCGGCCGGCCCGGCTCCCCGCCCTCCAGGCCGCGGCGGCCGTGGGCCAGGGCCGGCTCATGTGGGAGTACAGCCGGCACTTCGCCCGCCACGGCCTGGTGGCCGCCCAGGTCCTCCTCACCCGGGAGGACGTGGAGCGGCGGCGGCAGTTCGTCAACGCCCAGCGGACGTTCGCCGAGCTCTTCCGGCGGGGGATCGTGCCGGTGGTGAACGAGAACGACACCGTGGCCACGGAGGAGATCACCTTCGGGGACAACGACCTGCTGGCCGCCCTGGTGGCCGTCCTGGTCCGGGCCGACCTCCTGGTCCTGCTCTCGGACGTGGACGGGGTCTACACCCGCCACCCCCGGGACCGCCGGGCGCACCTGGTGAGCGAGCTCCGGGACCCCGGGGAGGTGCGGGCGGCCGGGCCCGGCTTCCACCTGGCCTCCGGCGGGATGCAGAGCAAGCTCCTGGCGGCCCGGGTGGCGGCCGGGGCAGGGATCCCCACCGTGGTGGCCAACGCCGCCCAACGCTCCGTCCTGGCCCGGGTCCTGGCCGGGGAGCCCCTGGGGACCCTGGTCCCGGCCGCCGGGGACCGGCCCCGGGCCCGGAAGGCCTGGCTGGCCTTCGCCTCGGGGGCCTCGGGGCGGATCGTCGTGGACGCCGGGGCCGAACGCGCCCTCCGGGAGGAAGGCAAGAGCCTGCTCCCAGCGGGCGTGGTGGCGGTGGAGGGGTCCTTCCAGGCGGGGGACGTGGTGGAGCTGGTGGGACCGGACGGAAGGGTGTTCGCCAGGGGGCGGAGCCGGTGGTCGGCGGGGGAGCTGGCCCGGGCGGAGGCCCGGGCCAGAGGCGGGCAGGGGCGGGAGGTCGTCCACCGGGACGACCTGGCGCTGCTGGCCGTCCCCGGCTCCCTCGCCCCGGGCGGGGCGGACCGGGCCAGGACGAGGAGCGGGGGGAGGGGCGATGGGCGCCGGGCGGGCTGACCGAAGGCCCGCGGGCCCCGG
>DATLZQ010000099.1:0-24904 GCA_035573915.1 Actinomycetota bacterium
GAGGTTGCGGGCGTCCAGGCGGTCCGTCTTGACCCGGCGGCCGGCCCTTCGCGGGATGAGCGCGGGGGCGATGACGTCGCAGCGCACACCGAGGGAGGCCAGCTGACGGTGGGTGTCGTAGCCGGTGGGGCCGGCCTCGTAGCACGCGACGAGCCGTCGCGGATCCCGGTGACCGCGGACGAGGGAGCGCAGAGCCTCCGGGGTGTTCGGGATGACCCGCTCCTCTGGGATCTCCTGACCCGGTCGCAACGTGGCCACCGCGATGGTGTCCTTGTGCACGTCCAGACCCAGGCGCGTAACTTCTTCCATGGCCGGCCCACCTCCGTGTGTGGCCCCCGCGGTCCCTCCGCGGGTGATCCACGGATCTTCCACGGACGGACCGGCCGTCTCATCGTGACTAAGGCCACCCAGGCCCCCACCTTCACCGAGAAGAAGGTGGCGGGCGTGCGCTGGGCCGGGGAGGGCCCCCACCAGAAGTGGACCACGTTCTACATTAAGGTCCTCCAGCGGCTGGTGGGCGAGGGCGGGCTCTCTCTCCGGGTGGAGTTCGAGTCCCGGCCCCCGCGAGGCCTGTGACGCCAACCGCGTGGACGAGGTTCGCCAGGGCCTCCGCGACCTCGGCCTTTCCGACCTCGTGGAGGAAGGAGAGGGCGAGGAAGACTCCTCTAGTACCTAGTCCCCAGGCTGGTGAGCCGGGCTCTGGGGGCCCTCCTTTGTTCCTAAGCTGGGGGGTCCGTTATAGGGGCGGGGTTTCCTCATGCCAGGTGGTGATCGCCTGGTAAGCGTCGGCCACACGGAGGAGCGTGCCCTCGTCAAAGGGTCGTCCGATGATCTGCATTCCGATGGGTAGCCTCTCCTTGCTGAAGCCACACGGCACCGAGATGGCGGGGAGGCCTGTGAGACTGGGGACCCCGGTGAACTGCATAATGGCGGAAAGCATGTCCTCCTCCCGTCCACCCTCGATGACTACGGTCATGGCGCCCACAGGCGTAGCCACAAAGGGGAGGGTCGGACAGATGAAGACGTCGACCCGGCGGAAGGCCTCCATGAACTCGTTCCTGAGGAGCGTTCGGTAGCGCTGAGCCTGGATGTATTGTGTCGCCAGGTACAGCTCTCCTCGCTCGAGCAGGATTCGGACATCGTCCCCGTAGTCTTGGGATCGCTCGCGCAGCCATTTTTGGTGGTAGGCGCTGGGCTCGCAACTTTCGACGGTGAGCTGCGCCGAGATGTTCCCATGAATGTGCTCGAGTGAAAGCTCGATTACAGTAGCTCCCAGACGTTCCAGCTCCTCGATAGCTGCTCGGACCGCCGCTTCGACGGCTGGCTGCAGATGGTCGAAGAAGTAGTCAGGCACGACCCCAATCCGAATCCCTTCCGCGCCCCGACCGAGGTAGGAGAGGTAGTCGGGTACGGGAACTGAAGCCGTTCCGGGATCGAGAGGATCAGGCCCGGCAATGACCTGAAGCATGATCGCCACATCGCGGGCCGTCCGGCACATCGGTCCGACAGTGTCCATGCTCCAGGCGAGTGGCACCACGTTGTAGTTCGACACCCGGCCAATCGTGGGACGGATCCCTGTCACCCCATTGACTGCTGAGGGGAGCCGGATGGAACCTCCGGTGTCGGTTCCGAGGGCCCCCAGGCACTCTCGGGCGGCGACAGCCGCGCCCGACCCGCCGCTGGACCCGGCGGGGAACCGTGAGAGGTCCCAGGGGTTCCTGGTGGCGCCATAGTGGGGGTTGTCAGTGGTTCCTCCCCAGGCGAACTCGTGCATGTTGGTCTTGCCAACGATAATCGCTCCGGCCTGCTTAAGCCTGATCGCAACGGTGGCATCCTCAGTCGGTATAAAGTCCGCGAGGATCTTGCTGCCGGCTGTGGTGCGGACACCGCGCGTGTAGATATTGTCCTTGAGAGCGATGGGGATCCCGTGAAGGGCACCCAGGTAATAACCAGCAGCGATCATCTGCTCCGCTGCCTTTGCCGCGTGGCGAGCCTCGTCGTGGAGGACGGTAATGTACGCATTGACCTTGTCTTCGACCGCGTCGATGCGGTGGAGCACCGCTTCCGTCAGCTCGACAGGAGAGAGTTCTCGCCGTTCAATGAGGCTCGAGGCTTCCGAGATGGTGAGCTCATGAAGCTCGGTCACAGTGATCACTCCCTTTCCTCGAAACCCGTCTCGGGGTGGTGGAATCGAACTGCTGGCACCAGCTCCGGGCGCTCGGCAACTTTGCGACTGAGCTCGTTGGCGTCGTCAAACAGAGCCGCGAGCTGCTCGGCGAGAAGGGCGTGCCGGCCCTCGGGCACCTGGAGACTAGCGGCCCTCAGGAAGTAGCCGACTGCCGCCTCAGTCACGGTGGGTTGAGAGTCCTTCATGGTCCCTCCTTTCACACCCCCATGTACTCGTGCTGCAACTCTTCATCGGACAAGATCGCTGATGGCTCCAACTCCTTGTGTATCGCACCTTTGTGCATCACATAGGCTCTTTGAGCGAGGCTGGCAGCGAAATCGAGGTTTTGCTCAACAAGGAGAATGCTCATCCCGAACTTTCTGTTCAAGTCGCGTACCTTGCGCTCGATCTCGTTGACAACGGAAGGCTGAATCCCTTCGGAGGGTTCATCCAGTAGCAGCAGACGAGGCCTAGCTGCAAAGGCTCGTGCGATCGCGAGGATCTGTTGCTCACCGCCGGAGAGGCTCCCCGCGCGCTGAGCGAGCTTACCACGAAGCATGGGAAATTCCTCGAGGACCTCTTCCACGGTGCGGTCGACCTCATTGCGGCGTCCGCGAGCCGCGACCTTGAGGTTCTCCAGGGTGGAAAGAGCTGGGAAGACCTCTCGTCCCTGAGGTGCGTAGCCAAGGCCGAGCCTGGCCCGGATGTCTGTCGACAGGCGGCTGATCTCTCGTCCATTCCATTGGATGCTTCCACGCTCGACGCGGACCAACCCCATGATCGTCCGTAGCAGCGTCGTCTTTCCGACGCCGTTCCTACCGAGGATGGCCACGACCTCGCCCTCCTTCACTGCGAGGGAAGCCCCCTGGAGCACCGGGGCCCCAGCCCGGTATGCAGCCCAGACGTCACTCAACTGCAACACGCCGCGCCCGCTCCCTGCCGAGGTAGACGTCCAGGACCCGTTGGTCTCGCCGCAGTTCCTCGAGAGTCCCTTCCACGAAGATCCGCCCCTGGTGGAACATGGTGATCGGTGCCCCGAGATGCCGAACGAATTCCATGTCGTGCTCGACCACGATGACGCTGGCGACCTCCCCAAGTCCGCGGACGATGTCTGCAGTCCTGAGGGTTTCCTCCCGAGTCATCCCGGCCGAAGGCTCGTCCAGCAGTATTACCCTGGGAGCGGCGGCCAGGACCATCGTGATCTCTAGCCATTGCTGCTCCCCGTGCGACAGGTTAGCGGCCAGCTCATCTGCGCGGTGGGCGAGGCCAGTCCCGCCCAGCATCTCCTCAGTCCGTCGGTTCGCGTCCGGGACATTCCGACTGACGGCGAAGGACGCGAGCCAGACGTTTTCCCGGACTGAGAGTCCCGGGTATAAACTTGGGACCTGGAGTTTGATGCCGATCCCTTGCTGTGCGCGACGGTGGGGGTGCAGCCGTGTGATATCTCTTCCCTCCAGGTAGATGCGTCCGCGACTCGGAGGGAAGCGGCCGATGAGCAAGTTAAAGAAGGTCGACTTTCCAGCGCCATTCGGGCCGATGAGACAGCGAATCCCGCGAGCAGGGAAACTCAAAGTCACATCGTCCAATGCCTGGACGCCACCAAAGGATTTGGCCAGACCCCGCACCTCGAGTGTAGCTGCGTCAGTCCGTGCATTTTGAAGGAGTTGAGTGAGAATCGCGGACGGAATTTTCTGGGACGCGGGAGACGTCTCCCCCGGCTTCCCCTCTGGAACGCGGGGGGCCCGCCGGGTACTGCGAGTGAGACGTTCCCACATAAGGCGAAGGAGACCAGCCAGTCCGTGAGGGAGCAGAAGCACCACCAGGACGAGCGTGATGCCCAGGATGATCGGCGTCTCATCGCCCCCGACACCGCCAGCTAGTGTTGAGGAGATCCACTCAACCAGGGCTGCACCCAGGAAGGGCCCGATCAAGGATGCCTGTCCACCGACGAGCAGCCAGATCACGACGAGGGCCGCCTGACGGAGACCGAAGACGGCGGGGTTCACGAACAACCCCCATGCGGCGAAAGCACTCCCTGCGAGCCCTGCGATGGCTCCTCCGAAGGTAAACGCGAGAAGCTTATAGCGCCGGATATCGTACCCAAGTAGTTCTGTCCGGAGCTCGTTTTCACGAACGGCGATTACCACCCGGCCAAAGGGTTGCTGGCTCAGTCGAGATACGGCGGCAAAGAGGGTCACCGCCATGACGACCACGAAGAGGTACATCGTTTGGGGCGTAAGCCGAATGCCATCTCCTTGGAACGGGATCCCGACGACGATGGGGGGGATCCCGGTCATCCCGTTGTAGCCACCGAGGCGCGCCTCGCCCACGCGGTACTGGGGGCCTGCCGTCCCGGCCATGACGGTGAACAGCACGAGCGTTACGGCCAGGGTGATTATGGCTACGTAGACGTCGCCCAGCCGACCATAGAACATGAAATATCCAAGGATGAGGGCCATCAAGGCACCGCCGAGTCCACCGATGAGAAAGGCGGTGACGGTTTCTCCTGTGGAATGAACCAAGTTGATCGCGGCGATACCGTAGAGGTATGCGCCGATGCCGAAGAACGCATTCTGTCCGAATGAGAAGATGCCACCGCGGCCCCAGATGAAAGCCAGGCTGAGGGCAAGAGTGCCAAAAATGAGCCATGAGGAGAACTTGACGAGCCAGACGTCCTCAACCAGGAAGGCGAGGGAGGCGAGGGCGAGGCCCGTCGCTGCAAGAGGAACAGGCGCCGAACGGGGGAGCCTCGTCACCCGGTCTCCAGGTCTCACAGGCGTCGACCCCAGCTTCCCGACAGTCCTTGAGGCATGATGCGAAGAAGGATGACCGCGAGCAGGAGGAGGGCCGCCTGCCCGAGGAAGGCAGTGGAGGCCTGGGAAACGAGGCTTTCCGCCCCTCCGAGCAGGGCAGCGGCGCTCCCCATCCCGGTGAGGACGGCAGGACCCCCCACGATGACTGTCATGAAAGCTCGAGCGATAAAGGCTTGTCCCATGCTGGGGACCACGCCGACGACGGGAGCGAGCATCGCCCCGGCCAGGCCGGCCAGAGCCGCTCCCAGTGCGAAGGTGGCGGCGTTCGTACGGCCTGTGTTGACTCCGAGGGCCTGAGCCATGAGCGGGTTCTGGGAGGCAGCCCGGGCCAGCAGGCCGTAGCGCGTGCGTGTGAACAACGAGTACGTGGCCACGAGGAGTCCGATCGCGAACCCGATCAACGCCAAGGAATATTCAGAAATCCTATACCCGCCTACCCTGAGACTTCCGAGGGGGGTGGGCACCCCCTGAGTTGCCGGACCAAAGATCATCACAACCAGCTGAACGAGGACCAAGGACAATCCCCACGTGGCCAGCATCGTGGCGATGAGCCTCCCATATAGGAATCGGATGACGAGGCGCTCGACGGCGAGGCCGATGAGGCCAACCGCAACAGGGGCCACCATCAGGCCAGCCCACAAAGGCGCGCCTGCCCTCGAGATGACGAGCACGCTGTACGCGCCGAGCATGAGGAACTCCCCATGGGCGAGGTTGATGATCCGCATCACGCCGAAGATGACCGCCAGACCGACTGAGACGATCACGAGGACCGCCACAGTGCTCAAGACCGTGACCGCTTGTCGCACCACTAGGTCAGGCTCCACCCGACGGCCTCCTCCCCGCTCCAGGTGTGCCAGACTGATTAAAGCTCGGGGGTATACTGGGTGAAGGTGTCGGGGTTCTCGATAAGGTTGCACACCTCCTGTTCGAACTCGGGCGGGATGTTCTCGAAAGACTGGATGATCTCGAATCCGTGTCGGTCGTTGACCTGGGCAATGTGAGCGTTGTGCCACAGGTGGTGCGTGGGCGGGTCGAGCCTCACGTTTCCTTCGGGAGCCTCGAACTCCAGACCGCTCTCCAGGGCGCGGATCACGGCATCTGTCTCGAACGTGCCGGCCTTCTCCACCGCCATGGCCCAGAGATGCCACCCTGTCCACACTACGTTGGCCGAGTCGGTAATGTAGGGGTAGTCCTCGCCGAAGCGCTGGTGCCACCGGTCCACGAACTCTCGATTGGTTGGATTGTCCAGCTCCTGGAAGTAGGGATACACGACAATGATACCTTGGCCCTCAGAGGGATCCAAAACAATATGCTCATTGCCCAGTCCGAACGTGGGGGACACGATCTTAATCTCGTCCTTGAGCCCGGCCGCCGCGAACTGACGGTAAAAGGCGATGTGGTTTCCGCCGACGAGGAGCGACATGAACACATCAGGCCTCGCCCGTTGGACCTTATCGATGGTGGGCCCGAACTCGGCGACTTCCAAGGGGATGAACTCCTGCCCGACGAGCTCGCCTCCTTCCTCCTCCAAGATCTTGCGGACCCACGCGGCTGAGATTTGCCCATAGTTGTAGTCGGCAGCGGCAGTATAAAACTTGGGGCCGATGTTCTGGATCGCCCACGGGATAAGGGTCCGCAACTGTTGAGAGGGGACCACTCCGGTGCAGAAGGTAAACTTGTCGCAGACGCCGCCCTCGTACTGCTCGTTGTAGAAGTACAGCTTCCTGTGTTGGTCGATGATGGGGCGGATGGCTTCGCGGGACGCGCTCGTGATCCCTCCCATGATCACGACGACCTCGTCGTCCAGGGCTAGCTGCGTTGCGAACTCCGTGTACTTCTCGTTCGTCGATTGGGCGTCAAAGAACTGGAGCTCCAGACGCCTTCCGAGGACACCGCCCTGTTCGTTCAAGTCCTCGAGAGCGAATGTTGTGGCGTCGATCATGGGGAGCCCGTAGATGTTGATTGGGCCGGTCTGGTCAAGAATGCTGCCCACCTTCACTGGGCGCGCTCCTGGCTGCCCGGGGGCGGCCGGCCCTGCGGTGGGTTCACGGCCACGGCAGGCCGCGAGGACGATCCCTCCCATGGCCCCGGCCCCTCCTAGCCGCAGGAAGTCTCTCCTGGAGAGGAGCCTGGCCCGTCGGGCTTCTGCGACTTCCCTATCTCTGCTCATCGCGTGTCCCTTCTCCTTTGCTCCTCGGCCTGTCGTAGCTCCGCTCGCCGCACCTTGCCGGTGGTCGTAAGGGGTAGGTTAGACACAAACTCCACGTACCGCGGATACTGGTACGCAGCCAATCGCTTGCGGACGAAGGTTCGAATCTCCTGTTCCAGTTCGGAAGACGGGACCACCCCCTCCTTCAACACGATGAATGCCTTGATCGCCTGCCCACGCGTCTCGTCCGGAACGCCAATGACTGCCGCAAGTGCCACAGCGGGGTGACGGAGGAGGCACTCTTCAATCTCAGACGGTCCGATCCGGTAGCCGGCAGATATGATGACATCGTCCGATCGAGCTTTGTACCAGAGATAGCCGTCCTCGTCTTTCGCCGCGATGTCTCCCGTTCGCAGCCACCCGTCCTTGACCTTCTCCCTGGTTGCCTCAGGTTGCCGCCAATAGCCAAGGAAGGCGACAGGATCTGGAAGACGCACTCCAATCTCCCCAACAACGCCTGGAGGCGCAGGGTCTCTGTCCCCGGCCAGGATCTCGACGTCATGACCGGGATAGGCCCTGCCCATGGAGCCAGGTCGAACAGGCCAAGCAGCGGCACAGTTCCCCACAACGTAATTAGCTTCCGTCTGCCCGTAGATCTCGTTGATGGTGACTCCGAGCACCTCTTGACCCCATTTCAGAACCTCTGCTCCTAGTACTTCTCCCCCACTCATGACCGTTCGGAGCGAGAGGTTGCGCCTCCGGGCGTCCGTTTGTCGCATCATCTTGAGAGCGGTCGGGGGGAGGAACACGTTGCGGATCCGATATTCGGCCAACAACCAGAAACACCACTCCGGGTCGAATCCGCGGCGAGGGGCGGCGACGACAGGCACACCGTGGTACCAACTCGGGAGGAGGGCGTCCATGAGACCTCCGATCCACGCCCAGTCCGCCGGTGTCCAGAACAGGTCTCCAGGCTGCGGGAAGAAGTCATGGGAGAGTTCGAACCCCGGGAGATGACCGAGCAGCACCCGCTGCGCGTGAAGCGCTCCTTTGGGGGCCCCCGTCGTTCCCGATGTGTAGATGAGCAAGGCTGGATCTTCAGACGAGGTGATGATCGTCTCGAAGGTGACCGATGCCGACTGGATGGATTGCCAGAGATCTACCACGCGCGGCTTCTGGCGGTCCGCGGATCCCCTCGAAAGGATGACTTCCAGGTCAGGAAGCTCTCCCGCGAGGTCGAGGATCTTCTGAGCCCCTTCGTCATCAGTCACGACAGCCCTTGCTCCGCTATCCAGGAGACGAAATCGCAGCGCGTCGGGGCCGAAGAGAATCGACAGGGGAAGTGCAACGGCTCCCAGCCGATAGACTGCGAGGTGAGCGATCGCAGCCTCGATTCCCTGCGGCAGAACGATGCCCACCCGATCCCCTGGTCGAATTGTGAGCTCCCGTAGGACATTGGCTAGCTGCCTGGAAAGCCGAGTAACCTCGCCAAACGTGTAGTTTCTTGGTGCTTTTCCGTTCGGCGGCACGACGACAAGGGCGAGCGCGTGAGGGGGGTGTCGATCAGCGCAGACGGTGGCGATGTTGAGAGTGGGTGGGATGCGCCAGCGAAACTCGCGACGCAGTTCCTCGTAGCCACGACCGCGCAGCTCAAGAAGCATGGGATCTCCCTCTCGCTGGGAGGCTAGGGCCCCATCCGGTGCTCGTCTATGGAGGAACGCACGATTCCGGGCGGCTATCTTTGTGAGAGTTCACAGAGCACGGGGTTGCCCCTCCGTGAGGAGGCGTCTGGCGCGCAGCGCGACCTGGAGGTCCAACGCGATCCCTGGCTCTGCAAAGTCTCGGCCGAGAACCTCTCGGATCCGGTCCAGCCGGTAATACACGGAGTTCACGTGTACATGGCACCGCTCAGCCGTCCGCGCCACGTTCCCGAGGGATAGGAAGTACGCTTCGAGCGTATCCACAAGTGCCGTCCCGTGTTCGGCATCATATCGGAGAAGGGGCCTTAGCGCGCGGTCTACGAACTCCTGGACCTCACCCCGTTTCTTGTCATCGAGAAGCAGGGGCAGTACTCCCAGGCTACTTAGCTCCACCACGGTGCCGGTGCGCCCGATTTCCGTAATCAACCGGAGACTCTTCTCCGCCAGCTGGATCTCCCGTCGGTAGTCAATCGGCGCCTGGCACACGCCTCCCACGACGGCCGTGACGACCACCCCCGGTTCATCGGTCTCCACGTGGTCCTTCAGCCGTCGCACGAGGTCAAGCCAGGCGCCAGGGACGCTTGCGGGCTCCTCGGCCAGCCAAATGATACTCGAGCTCCGCTCGGCAACGAAGCTCATGGGGATCGTCTGCCGGAGGAGTGCCGACAGCAGCTGACGCGCCCGGCGGCCCAGAAGGGATGCGCTTGGCTGCTCCGCGGCGGGGTAGTCAATCTGGAACACGAGGACCCGGTGGTTGCGGCTAAGGTCCACCCCCACTTGCTTGCCCCTCTTCTTCAGCATCTGGGGCGCGGGCGGGCGCTCGGCCAGAAGG
The DNA here is from genome assembly GCA_035573915.1 of Actinomycetota bacterium. Lineage (GTDB taxonomy): Bacteria > Actinomycetota > UBA4738 > UBA4738 > UBA4738 > DATLZQ01. The sequence goes on from DATLZQ010000099.1 coordinate 9,662, forward strand.
TCGTCCAGGAACTCCCGACGGCTTCGTTCTTCGACCTCGGCCACGGTCTGTTCCTTGAGAATCTCCAGCGCCACGACCCTGGCGCCCTGCTCCAGAAGAACTTCTATCTCGTCGGTCGGGTGTTCGTCAGCAAGGAGAACGAGGAGGTATGCGAGGACGGAGCCTTTGGCCACCACGGGGACTAGGAGTCGGGGGTGAGACTGTCTTCCCGCCTCGACGCGGACTGCTCGAAGGGACGCGCCTCGCCTGAGGGCTCTGCCCAGGGGTTCGGCGGCCAGTGTCGTCACCGCAACTCGACCATTTTGGCGTAGCACCCTGTCGAAGGCATCCACCGGATCACCGGCCGCTGCGAGAAGACGGAGGTTGGCGTCGATGATGGTGACCGGCTTTTGGATGAGCTGTGCCAGGACCGATGTGATGGCATCCAGCCCTTCGCCACCGAGGACGAGTTCCGTCAATTGTCGATGAACCTCTTCACTGCGTTGCAGTCGTCGCAGCTGCCGCTCAATGGTTTGATGCGCCTCATTGACCCTGACCGCTGCCTCGCGCACCTGTTCGAACAAGCGCGCATTGTCGATTGCGATAGCAGCGTGGTGAGCGAGGCTGGACAGCAGGTCTACGTCCGCGTCTGTGTAGGAGGTCACGCGACGGTTGGCCACATACAGTACTCCAATGGTCTTGTCCGCTAACCGCATGGGGACTCCGAGAATGCTCTTGATTCCTTCCTCCCGGACCTCGTGGTCCACGTCCGGGCGATGCCGGAAGCGAGTGTCGTTCAGGTAGTCGTTCGTATAGAGAGCGCGCCACTCCTCGGCGACGAGCCCTCCCAGACCCTCGCCAAGCTTCAGGCGGATGTCCTTGAAGGACGAGCGGCGGATGCCGCTGGTGACACGCATATAAATAGTCTGGCTGTCCTCGTCGAAAAGGGTGATATACGAGACATCCGAGCCGATCAGAGCCCGGGCGCGGTCGACAATGGCCTGCAGCACCGTTTCCAAGTCGAGGTCCGAGGAGAGTTCTCCGGCGGTGTCGTAGAGCGCTTGGAGCTCCCGCTCGTGACGGCGCGCGGCCGAGAGCGTCTCTAGGTTCGCGAGCACGGCGGCCGCTTGGGAGACAAGCAGGGCCGCGTCGCGGGCCATGCTGCGTGGGTCAGAGCCAGCAACCTCGAGAAGGAGCAGGCCTTGTTGCCTGCCACTCTTAACCAAAGGAAGAACCAGCACCTGTCCGAGATTGTCTCCGGAGGCCGCGCCGAAGCTCTCCGTGACGAGTTGACGAAGGAGCGAGTCGTGCCTCGGAAGACGCCACACGGGTTCGCGGGGCAGTTCCTGCCCCTCACTGAGCGGGATGACCGCGTGGTCTTCCTCCTCAGGAAGCACCAGGTTATGCAGGGCCGGCCGGTAGACCCAAAGGGCGGCTCGTGAGGCGTTGAGGAGCCTGCATGCTTCGGAAGTGATGAGCCGTGCCAGCTTTGACAGGGTCGTGGTGGACAGGTCGACGCAGGCCAGCCGATGAGAGATCGGGCCTGCTCGCTCTCGAGGAACCAGCTCCCTCCGCACGCTTGGGAATCCCACCTTCAAGGAGTATTGACACCGTCAGCGGAGGGCGGCAACCGCACTGTCGAGGGTGCTCAGGGTGGCCTCCAGAGGGGAGACCCGGGGATCGCGGAACCCAATGAACGCAGGGGGCAAGCGGGCAGGCATGCGGATGAGGAGGGAGGGCGATCCCTCGCTTTCTCACCGGCCGGTCCCCTGCGCCCGAGTGCGGGATGGGCTGGCTCGGGGCTTGCCCTGGTGGCGCCGACGGCCAACACTCGGGCCCATGGGGCGGCGGGTCCTCCTGACGGTCGGCCTGGCCGCGCTGGTGCTGGCGGCTGCCTGCGCGCCGGTCGAGCTCGAGGAGCCGGGCCTCCCCCCTGACACCGCGGGGCCCGGGCCGACGCCCGCGGAGCAGGAGCCGACCCCACCCACCAAGGCCTTGCCGTCCGGGCCCAGGATCCCCCGGCCCCGCACCCGCCCCCGGTTCGACGCCCTGGGCAGGGTCACTCACGTGGTGGACGGGGATACCGTCGACGTCCTGGTGGAGGGGGAGGGCGAGGTCAGGGTCAGGCTCATCGGCGTGGACGCCCCCGAGAGCGTCCACCCCTCCCGCCCCGTGGAGTGCTACGCGATGGCCGCCTCGCGCTTCGTCCGGGAGCGGCTGCTGGGGGCCCGGGTGGGGCTCGAGTACGACGTGGAGCGGCTGGACCGCTACGGGAGGACTCTGGCCTACGTCTGGGTGGGCCGGCGGCTGTTCAACGAGGAGCTCCTCCGGCAGGGCTACGCCCAGGTCTTCACCGTCCCCCCCAACGTGAAGTACGTGGACCGGTTCCTGGCCGCCCAGCGGGAGGCCCGGCGGGCGGAGCGGGGGCTGTGGTCCGCCTGCGCCGACGAGGGAGCCTCGGCGCGGGGAGCCTCGGGGCAGGAGGTCACCGCCGGAGGCAGCTCCGGGTCCTGCGACCCCTCCTACCCGGACGTCTGCATTCCGCCTCCCCCTCCGGACCTCGACTGCGCGGACGTCCCCTTCGAGGACTTCCGGGTCGAGGGGCCCGACCCCCACGGCTTCGACGGGGACGGCGACGGCGTGGGCTGCGAGACCTGACCTCCGAGGGCCCCCCGCCTCCGACCTCGGCGCCGGGGGCTCGAGCTATTCCCGGACCTGCTGGGCCAGGTAGTGCTGGTCCCCCAGCTGGGCGATGAGGGCCAGCTGGGTCTCGGCCCAGTTGACGTGCTCCTCCTCCTCGGGGAGGCGAGCGGCGAAGAACTCCCGGCTCGCGTTGTCCCCCTCCTCCAGGGAGACGGCGACGCCCCGGGCCAGAAGCTCGAGGGCCTGCCGCTCGGTCCGGAGCGCCAGCTCGATCTGCTCGCGGGGGGACTCGCCCACCGCCACCGGCCCCAGCCGCTGGAGGTTGGGGACCCCCTCCAGGAACAGGATACGGTCGATGATGGCCTCGGCGTCCCGCATCTCCTCGAGGGCCGTCTCCCGCAACCGCCGGGCCAGCCGCTCGTAGCCCCAGTTCTCGCACATCTTGGCGTGGGCCATGTACTGGTTGATGGCGGTGAGCTCCAGGGTGAGGAGGTCGTTCAGGACCTCGATCACGCGCTCGCTTCCCTTCATCGCACCTCCCCTTCCAGGCTGCCTGTGGCAGGGACTCTACCGGCCCGGCTCGCCGCCGCACCGGCTGGCCCGGCCCGGATCACGGCACCGGCTGGCCCCGGCCGCGGCGAGCTGGTCCGGCCCGCGCGTCTCCTCCGTGGGACGGGCCGGCGGCCCCCTCGCTCCTGAGCAGACCCTCGATCGCGGACCGGCAGCCTCCGCATACCGTACCGGCCCCAGTCAGCCTGCCGACGTCGTCCACCGTCGCGGCGCCCCTCCGGATGGCCTCGAGGACCGCCCGGTCGGACACGCCCCGACACAGGCAGACGTACATCGCTTCGCGAAGCGTAGCCGGGCCCGGGCGACTCCGCTCGCCGTGCCGGGCCTGAGCGCCCGGTCAGACGAGCTCGAGCCCGAGGGGGGCGAAGGAGGGGAGGCCCGGGAAGGGAGCGGGCGAGGGAGGCGCGGGACGCTCCGGGCGAGGGGTGCGGCTCGGGCGGCGGTCCTCCGGTCCCCCGCGCTCGCCCCGGGGGCGTTCTCCTGGCTCGGGGCGCCTGGGCCACCCGGCCCGGCCCGGTCGGCCTCGGTCGGTGTGCCCTGGGCGCTCGGGCCGGGGACGGTCGGCCCGGTGGGGGCGCTCGGGCCGGTGACCCAGCCGGGGACCCTGGGCGGGGACCAAGGCCGTGCCCAGGCCCCGCCACCGGATGTCGGTCACCCAGCGGAGCCGGTGGGCCGTGCGCCGGTCGCTGTCCAGCAGCCGCTGGAGCTGGCGCCAGGCCTGGTGGGGACGGTTGTTCGTGCCCCTGCACGGCTCGTGCGACTGCCGGCAGGCTCCGACCTGGGTCATGACCCCCGCGAACCGCATGGGCGAACGGTGCCGGCGGACCGAGTACCGGGCCAGGGTGAACCACTGGGCCGCCATGGAGCCGTTGGGGGTGTAGACCTGGGGGAGGGGCCAGGCGCTCCGGGCTCCCCAGGAGACGTACCACACGTCCTCCAGCGTCCAGTTCCCCCAGCAGTCGCCCACCGGTGGACAGGACTCCATGGCCCCGAAGTTGTAGAAGGGCCACCGGGCCACCGAGTCGTACCCCCGGACCCAGGCCCGGGTGACCCGGGGGCCGTTCCAGGCGAGCTCGATGTCGCTGGCGCCGGCCACCGTCACCCGCCCGGCGAGGCCGCGGCGGGCCAGCCAGGCGTTGGCCCGGTTGACCATGACGGCCCAGGCCCTCCCGTGCTGGTAGCCCACGCTGGGGCCGAAGTTGCTGGTCCCCAGGGCCAGTCGGAGGTGGATGGAGGAGCCGGCGGAGCACCGCACGAAGCCCCGGGCGTAGGCCTGGCCCGCGGCCCGGATCCGGGAGAGGGGCGCCGGTCCCTCCCCGAACAGGGAGGCGCCGAAGCCGTGGGCCCGGTGGGTGGGGCGGCCGAAGGCCAGCACCACGAGGAGGTCCCGCAGGCCCCGGTGGCGGCGGGCGGCCCGACCCTCGGCGCAGCCCAGCCGGGCCAGCCACGCCGGGTTGGCCGTCTTCATGTACCGGCTGGTGGCCACGGCCGGGGGGCGGCGGCCGCGGGCAGCCCGGGGCCGCGCCGGGTCGGGGGAGGAGCGGACCCGGTCAGGGGCCACCGAGGCCGACCCGCGCTGTGAGGGTCGGGTCTGGTTGCTCACGTGTTCGGCGGAGACGGGGAACAGGCAGAGGACGGCGGCAGTCAGCGCAATGAGCGCCACTGCCGTCGCTTGCGCGGGCCCGCTCCAGCGGGTGCGGGCAGGCCCGGGTAGACGTGCGGGTGGACCGTGGCTTTCCACCGTCGGGGCACTTCCGGGACCCTCGCCGGTCGGGAGGGTCGCGCCATCTTGCCACCGGACGGCCCCGGTGGCAAGCACCTCGGGGCGGACGGCCCCCGGCTCGCCGCCGGGGGCGTGGGGCCCGGACGGCGCTCATTCCACCCCTCGCCGGAGGCCCGCGCCCGCCAGGCCGCGACGGCCCCGTCCCAGTCCGCGCCGGGGGGCCAGCCCGGGCGGGCCACCCCCGGCCGGGGTCAGAGCTTGTAGCCGATGCGGCGGAGGAGCTCCTTTCGGGCCGCCACGTCCTCGTCGGTCTCCACCCCCAGGGGGGAGCCGCCGTCCACCACCCCGAGCACCGCCCGCCCCTGCTCGGTCTGGGCCACGATGACCTCCACGGGGTTGGCCGTGGCGCAGAAGATCCGGCAGACCTCTGGGACCATCTTGACCTGGTTGAGGACGTTCACCGGGTAGCCCTCCCGCAGGAACACGAAGAACGTGTGCCCCGCTCCCACGGCCAGGGCATTGCGGGTGGCCAGCTCCACGAGCTCCTCGTCGTTGCCGGCCCGCCGGACCAGGCGGGGGCCGGAGGACTCGCAGAAGGCGATCCCGAACTTGAGGTGGGGGGACGCCCCCACCAGGGCCTCGTAGAGGTCCTCCACGGTCTTGATGAAGTGGGCCTGGCCCAGGATGAAGTTGAGGTCCTCGGGCTTTTCCACCCGCACCGCGTGCAACTCCATCGCTCCGTTCACCTCCCCGAGCCTCGCTTCCATTCGCGCCCGGTCCCTGCGGGGACCGTAGGTGGGGTCAGGGCCGAGTCTGGCATGATTGTCCGGAAGGAGGCTGCGCTGGGCGAGGGGGTGGCCACCGCGCTTGCCGGGGCCCGGGCCGTGCTGGAGACGGCCGCGGGCCCGGTCACCGTTTACCGCCTCCGGTGGCTCGAGGAGCAGGGGCTGGGCCAGGTGGACCGCCTCCCCCACACCGTCAAGGTCCTCCTGGAGAACCTCCTGCGGCGGGCCGGGACCAGGGACGTGCGGGGCGAAGACGTGGTGTCGCTGGCCCGGTGGCCGGAACCCCTCGAGGGCAGCGTGGCCTTCATGCCCTCCCGCATCCTCATGCAGGACTTCACCGGGGTCCCGGCCGTGGTGGACCTGGCCGCCATGCGCAGCGCCGTGGCCCGGGCCGGGGGCGACCCGGAGCGGGTGAACCCGCTGGTCCCCGTGGACCTCGTCATCGACCACTCGGTGCAGGTCGACGTGTTCGGGACTCGGGAGGCCTACCGGGCGAACATCGAGTGGGAGTACCGCCGGAACGGGGAGCGGTACGCGCTGCTGCGGTGGGCCCAGGGGGCCTTCCGCAACTTCCGGGTGGTGCCCCCTGGGATGGGCATCTGCCACCAGGTGAACCTCGAGTACCTCTCCCGGGTGGTCCAGGTGCGGGACGGGGAGGCCTTCCCCGACACCCTCGTGGGAACCGACTCCCACACCACCATGGTCAACGGGCTCGGCGTCCTGGGCTGGGGGGTGGGGGGGATCGAGGCCGAGGCCGCCATGCTGGGGGAGCCCCTGTTCCTCACCCGCCCCGTGGTGGTGGGGGTGCGGATGACCGGGGCCAGACCCCCTGGGTCCACGGCCACCGACCTCGTCCTCACCCTCACCCAGATGCTCCGGGCCCACGGGGTGGTGGGGAAGTTCGTGGAGTTCTTCGGGCCCGGCCTGTCCTCCCTGGAGGTGGCGGACCGGGCCACCCTTTCCAACATGTGTCCCGAGTACGGGGCCACCGCGGCCCTATTCCCGGTGGACGCCGAGACCCTCCGCTACCTCCGGGACACCGGGCGGGGGGAGCTCGTGGATGTGGTCGAGCGCTACACGAAGGAACAGGGCCTGTTCCGGACCGACGCCGACCCCGACCCGGTCTTCAGCGAGGTCCTGGAGCTCGACCTCGGCTCAGTGGAGCCCAGCCTGGCCGGGCCCCGCCGCCCCCAGGACCGGGTCCCCCTGCCCAGGGTGTGGGCCTCGTTCGTGGAGGCCTTCCGGGAGCACCCAGGGGTGGCCGACGAGACCCGCCTGCACGACGAGGAGGAGGGGTTCGGGACCAACGCCCCCGAGACCCGCCTGGAGAGCGAGCGGGAGCGGGGGGCAGTGCCGGAGGACGTGGGGCGGGAGCTCCGCCACGGCTCGGTGGTGATCGCCGCCATCACCAGCTGTACGAACACCTCCAATCCCACCGTGATGGTGGCGGCCGGGCTCCTGGCCAAGAGGGCCGTGGAGCTGGGGCTTACCTCCAAGCCGTGGGTGAAGACGAGCCTGGCCCCCGGGTCTCGGGTGGTCACCGACTACCTGGACCGGGCGGGGCTCCTCCCCTACCTCGAGAAGCTGGGATTCGCCCTGGTGGGCTACGGCTGCACGACCTGCATCGGGAACTCGGGTCCCCTGCCCGAGGCGGTGGCCCGGGCGGTGGAGGAGCGGGACCTCGTGGTGGTGGCCGTCCTCTCCGGCAACCGGAACTTCGAGGGCCGCATCCACCCCCAGGTCCGGGCCAGCTACCTGGCCTCCCCGCCCCTGTGCGTGGCCTACGCCCTGGCCGGCCGGCTGGACCTCGACCTCACCCGCGACCCCCTGGGGACCACCCCGGAGGGACGGCCGGTGTACCTGCGGGACCTCTGGCCCACGCCCGAGGAGGTCCGGGACACCATCGCCTCGGCCATCACCGCCGAGGAGTTCGTCCAGGAGTACGCCCGGATCTTCGAGGGGGACGAGCAGTGGCGCTCCCTCCCCGCCCCCACCGGGGCCCTGTTCGCCTGGGACCCGGACTCGACCTACGTACGGGAGCCCCCCTACTTCGAGGGCGTGACCCCGGAGGCCACCCCGCCCGGGGACATCGTGGGGGCCCGGGCCCTGGTGGTGCTGGGGGACTCGGTGACCACCGACCACATCTCCCCCGCTGGGTCCATCAAGGCCGACTCCCCCGCCGGGCGGTACCTCGTCGAGCGGGGGGTGAAGCCCCCGGAGTTCAACAGCTACGGGGCCCGCCGCGGCAACCACGAGGTCATGCTCCGGGGCACCTTCGGCAACGTCCGGCTTCGCAACCGGCTGGTGCCGGACCGGGAGGGGCCCTGGACCGTGCACCTCCCGGACGGGGAGGTGACCACGGTCTACGAGGCGGCCATGCGGTACCGGGAGGAGGGGGTGCCCCTGGTCGTGCTGGCCGGCAAGGAGTACGGCTCCGGCAGCTCCCGGGACTGGGCGGCCAAGGGGACGGCCCTGCTCGGGGTGCGGGCCGTCCTGGCCGAGAGCTTCGAGCGCATCCACCGGAGCAACCTGATCGGGATGGGCGTGCTCCCCCTGCAGTTCCGGCCTGGGGACTCCGTGGCCTCCCTGGGGCTCACCGGGCGGGAGCGCTTCACCATCCGGGGCATCGCCGGCGGGGTGGCCCCGGGCCAGGAGGTCGAGGTGGAGGCGGCCCGGGAGGACGGCTCGGGCTTCTCGTTCGGGGCCCTGGCCCGGATCGACCAGGCAGCCGAGGCCGAGCAGTACCGCCACGGGGGGATCCTCCCCATGGTCCTGCGCCGGGTCCTGGCCGGGGGCTGAGCGGGCGCCGTCCGCTCCCCTCGTCCCGCGCCCTCTTCCAGCGCCCCCTGCTCCGAGGGGCGGGCCGGCCCCCGTCAGCTCCCCGCCTCCTCCAGCGCCCCCCGGAGCTCCGCGGCCACCCGGTCCCGGAGGGCCCGCAGGCGGTCCGAGAGCTCCACCCGGGGCGCCCGGGGGCGGTGGAGGTCCCGGGCCTCCTCGGGGAGCTGAGCCAGGTCGGCCTCGAAGCGGGCCCGGGCCGCCTCCAGGGTGTCGGGCGGGGCCACCCGCCGCCCCCCCGCCATGACCCGGACCAGGAGGGGCTCGGTGCCTTCGAGGGGCAGCTCGTCCCGCAGCCCCACCACGTCCCCGGCGAACCCCGGGCGGCGGAAGACCTGCTTGGGCCCGGGGGCGGTGGCCTTCTCCGGGGAGAGCTTCATGACCGGCCGGTCGCCGAACTGGACCAGCTTGTAGACCGTGTCCAGGTAGGGGACGTCGGCCGACACCCCCATCCGGGTCCCCACGCCGAAGGCGTCGATGGGAGCCCCGGCCCGCACCAGCTCGTCGATGGCGTACTCGTCGAGGCCCCCGCTGGCGAAGATGCGGACGTGGGCCAGGCCGGCCCGGTCCAGGATCCGGCGGGCCTCCCGGGAGAGGGCCAGGAGGTCCCCGCTGTCCAGGCGAATCCCCAGCCGGTCCGCGAGCCCGAGCTCGCGGACCACCCGGACCGCCGTGTGGACCCCGGCCAGGGTGTCGTAGGTGTCCACGAGGAAGGTGGCCCGGTCCGGGAAGTCTCGGGCGAAGGCCCGGAAGGCCTCGGCCTCCGAGGGGAAGGCCTCGATGAAGGAGTGGGCCATGGTCCCGGCGGCCCGGAGGCCGAACCGGCGGGCGGCCTCCACGTTGCTCGTGGCCACGAAGCCCACCAGGGCCGAGGTCCGGGCCACCTGCAGCCCCGCCTCCACCCCCTGGGTGCGGCGGAAGGCGAAGTCGACCAGGTCCCGGCCCCGGGCGGCCAGGCGGCAGCGGGCCCCCTTGGTGGCCAGGGTGGTCTGGAACGTGACCTGGTTGAGGAGGTAGGTCTCCACGAGCTGGCACTCGGCGATGGGGCCGGTCACCTCGAGCAGGGGCTCGCCGGCGAAGACGATCCGCCCCTCGGGCACGGCCCACACGTCCCCCGTGAACCGAAGGCCCCGGAAGGTCTCCACGGTCTCCTCGTCGTAGCCCAGGACCTCCCGCAGGTAGCGCAGGTCGGCCTCCTCGAAGGAGAAGCCCTCCAGGAACGACAGGCAGTCCTCGAGCCCCGCGGCCACGAGGAACCCCCGGTTCTCCGGGAGGTGGCGGACGAAGAGGCTGAACGTGGCGGGCCCCACCATGCCCCGGCGCAGGTAGCTCCGGGCCATGTTCAGCTCGTAGAGGTCCGTGAGGAGAGCTCCACCCATGGCCGCGTCGGTAGGGACGGTACCGCACGGGAGGGGGCGGCACCACGGCCGGGGTCGAACCCAGATCTCCCTCGACCCGGAGTTGCGCTGGAGGGCCTGGCAGCGGGCGGCGGCACTCGGGGCGTCGCTCGCCGAGTACGTGAGGCGCCTCCTGGCACGGGACCCGTTGAACCGGGCCACGTCCGAACCCGGAGTCGCCCAGGTCGAACACCCTGGAGGTGGCCCGGGCCATCCGTTCGGCCTTTCCCGACCTGGATTTCTCCATCGTCGACCTGACGAGCTTGGCCGTCATCCAGCGGCTTGGGCTGCGTCAGGCAGCGGCCTTCGTCGCGGACTTGCCGGCGTACCGGTTCGGGCCGAGGCTGGAGCCCTCCTTCACGGTGGTCCGCTGAGGCCGCCGAGCGAGACCCAGCGCCTGGGGGCCGGACGCCGGGGGTCGGCCGGCAGCGGTAGGGTGGGCTGGGGAGGGGACCCGTGACCGTCGTCGAGGAGCTGGCCAGGTTCGTGACCAGGGCCTCCTGGGAGGACCTCTCGGCATCGGCCCGGGAAGCGCTCAAGGTCCGGGTCCTGGACTCCCTGGGGTGCGCCCTGGGGGCCCTGGGGGCGGACCTCACGGCGAGGGTCCGGGCCCACGTGGAGGACCTGGGGGGCCGGCCCCGCTGCACGCTGGTGGGGGGCGGGCGGACGGCCCCCGACCGGGCCGCGCTCTCCAACGGGGCCCTGGTCCGGTACCTGGACTTCAACGACTCGTACCTGGCCCCCGGCGAGACCTGCCACCCGAGCGACAACCTGGCGGCGGTCCTGGCGGCCGCGGAGTACCGGGGGGCGAGCGGGCGGGAGCTGCTCACCGCGCTGGCCGTGGCCTACCAGGTCCAGTGCCGGCTCTCGGACGTGGCCCCGGTCCGGGCTCGGGGGTTCGACCACGTGACCCACCTGGCCTACTCCGCGGCGGCCGGGGCGGCCCGGGCCCTGGGGCTGGACGAGGAGCGGACCGCGGACGCGGTGGCCATCGCCGGGACGGCCCTCAACGCCCTGCGGGTCACCCGGACCGGGGCCCTCTCCCACTGGAAGGGCCTGGCCGCCCCCCACGCCGCGGCCGCCGCCACCCACGCGGCGTTGCTGGCCATGCGGGGGGTGACCGGGCCCCGGGAGGTGTTCGAGGGCACCCGGGGGTTCATGGAGGCCGTCGCCGGGCCCTTCGAGCTGGACTGGTCCCGGGAGGACCTGGAGCGGGTGACCCGGACCGTCCTCAAGGCCTACAACGCGGAGGTCCACTCCCAGTCGGCCCTGGAGGCGCTCCTCGAGCTCCGGGCCGAGCACGGGTTCCGGGGCGAGGACGTGGAGCGGATCGAGCTGGACGTCTTCCAGGTAGCCTACGACATCATCGGGGGAGGCCTGGAGGGGGACAAGACCCTGGTGCGGACCAAGGAGGAGGCCGACCACTCCCTGCCCTACCTGGCCGCGGTGGCCGTCCTGGACGGGGAGGTCATGCCCGAGCAGTACCGGCCGGAGCGGATCGGGCGGGAGGACGTCCAGTCCCTCCTGCGCCGGGTGGTGGTCCGCCCCGACCCGGAGCTCTCCCGCCGCTTCCCCGAGGAGCACGGCTGCCGGGTCCGGGTGGTGCTCAGGGACGGCCGGGTCCTGGCCCGGGAGAAGCGGGACTACGAGGGCTTCCACACCCGCCCTATGCGCTGGGAGACCGTGGAGGCGAAGTTCCGCCGGCTGGCCGCGCCGGTGGCGGGAGGGGAGCTGGCCAGCGAGGTGGTGGAGGCCGTGGCCCGGCTGGAGGAGGTCGCCGTGGCCGACCTGGCCGGCCTGCTGTCCCAGGTGCCGGCCGCGGCGGCCCAGCGGGAGGCCTCGGGCCCGGGCCCGGCCGACGGAGGAGCGAACGGAGGAGGTGGCCCATGAGCGAACGGCAACCCGACGAGGAGCGGGCCTTCGAGTTCCTGCGGACCAACCGCCGGCCCCCCAAGCCGCGGTCCCGGGGCCTCACGGAGATCCGGGGCCCCTACTACACCCCGATGGGCCCCCGTTACCTGGCCGACATCCTGGAGACGGTGGGGGAGCACGTGGACGCCCTCAAGTTCGCCGGGGGCTCCTTCACCCTCATTCCCCGGCGGGCGGTCCGGGAGCTCATCGACCTCTGCCACCGCCACGAGGTCGAGGTGTCGACCGGGGGGTTCATCGAGTTCGTCCTGACCCAGGGGCGGGAGGCGGTGGAGCGGTACCTCGGCGAGTGTCGGGACCTGGGGTTCGACATCGTGGAGGTCTCCAGCGGGTTCATCTCGGTCCCGGAGGACGACTTCCTCCGCCTGGTGGAGGACGTCCAGAAGGCCGGGCTCAAGGCCAAGGCGGAGGTGGGAATCCAGTTCGGGGCGGGCGGGGCGACCCGGGCGGAGGAGCTGGAGGCCGAGGGGACCCGGGACGTGGGCTCGGCCGTCCGGCTGGCCCGCCGGTGCCTGGAGGCGGGGGCCTGGATGATCATGCTCGAGTCGGAGGGGATCACGGAGAGCGTCCGGACCTGGCGGACGGACGTGGTGTCCCGGTTCGTGGGGGACCTGGGGCTGGAGCGGGTGATGTTCGAGGCCGCCGACCCCGAGGTCTTCGCCTGGTACGTGAAGAATTACGGCCCCGAGGTGAACCTCTTCGTGGACCACAGCCAGATCGTCCAGCTGGAGTGCCTGCGGCGGGGGATCTGGGGGACCAAGAGCCTCTGGGGCCGGGTCCTCACCTACGGGCCCTGAGCCGGGCCCCCGCCCAGGCCCGCCCGCGAGTGGCCCCCTTGAAAGGCGGGCTCCCGGCCGTCACTTCTGTAGGTGGAAGGACGGATCGGAGCCGGGGCGGAGAGCCCCGGGTAGTTCGCCCGAAAGGAGGTGAGGCGCGATGGTGCTCGCTCGGACCTGGATGGACAACGTGGACGAGCTGTTCCGCCGGATCGAGCGGGACCTCGCGGACCTCTTCGGGCGGAGCTTCTGGGGGCTGGCCGCGCGGGACGGCCGGCTGACCCCTCCGGTTGAGGTCCTCCGCCGGGAGGGCGAGCTCGCGGTGCGGGTCGAGCTCCCTGGCGTGGACCCTGACCAGGTGGAGGTGACCGTCCAGGACGGGACCCTCCACATCCGGGCTCCGCGGGCCATGGAGCTCCCCGAGGGCGTCGAGCCCGTGCGCCGGGAGTTCGCCTACGGGACCTACGAGCGGGAGCTGGCGCTCCCTGAGGGGATCGACCCCGAGAAGCTGACCGCCCGGTACGAGCACGGGATCCTGGAGGTGACAATCCCGTACGAGGTCCGCAAGGCCCACAAGATCCCGGTGCAGATCGGCGCGGGCGAGAAGAAGGCGCTCGCGGCGTGATCCCCTCGGGGCCGCGCCGGCGGCCCCTCGGTGGGCCGCCACGGCCCGTCCCGGACGTGGAGGCTCACCCCGCCCCCGTGGCGGGGTGAGCCTGCACCTACCCCCGTCCCGGTGGGGAATCCGGGCGGGCAGGGCTCCCGAGGGGGGTCAGCCAGGATCGAGACGGAGAGGAGGTGAGGAAGGATGTCGGTCGGCCTGTTGCTGCTGAGGCTGGTGGTCGGCGCCCTGTTCGTCGGGCACGGCACCCAGAAGCTGTTCGGCTGGTTCGGGGGCCACGGGCTCCGAGGCACGGCCGGGTTCATGGAGTCCCTGGGCTTCCGGAACGGCCGGTGGGCGGCAGTGGCCGCAGGCCTGGCCGAGACGGTCGGCGGGCTCCTGCTGGCCTGCGGGCTCCTCACCCCCCTGGCGGCCGCGGCCATCGTCGGGGTCATGGTGACCGCGGCGCTCTGCGTCCACGTCCGGAACGGGGTGTGGAACGCGAACGGCGGGGTGGAGCTGCCGCTGGTGTACGCCACGGCGGCCACGGCCCTGGCTTTCGCCGGGCCCGGTGCGTACTCCGTGGACTCCGTCCTGGGCCTCGAGCTGTCGGGCCCCTGGTACGGCCTGGCGGCGGTGGCCCTGGGCTTCCTGGCCGCCCTGGCGGCCACGGCCTTCCGGCGGGCCCCGGTGCCGGCAGCGGCCTCCCAGCCGAGCCCGACCGAGCAGGTCGCGGCCTGAGGCGTGGCGGACGGGTGGCCTCCTCCGTGGCCGCCCGTTCGCTTTTTTCTGTCCTGGCCCCCGTGCCCGCGCCCCGTCCGGTCCGGTGGGCCGTAAGCCCCCCGGCCCCGGCAGCCGGTAGGCTCGGGCCGACGATGGCCGGGGTGCTCCTGACCGGAGTGGCGACGTGACCACCGTGCTCGTGACCGGGGCGGCGGGGTTCATCGGCTCCCATCTGTGCGACCGCCTGCTGGCGGAGGGGAAGCGGGTGGTGGGGGTGGACGACCTCTCGACCGGCCGCATCGCCAACCTCTCCGAGGCCCGGACCTACGAGCGGTTCACGTTCCACACCATGGACGTTCGGGCGGAGCAGCTGCGCACGGTGGTCGAGCGGCACCGCCCGGAGGTAGTCATGCACCTCGCCGCCCAGCCGTCGGTGGCGGTCTCCATGCGGGACCCGGTCCTGGACGCCAGCGTGAACGTCCTCGGGCTGCTCAACGTTCTGGAGGCGGCGGTGGCGGCCGGCAGCCGGAAGGTGGTGTTCGCGGCCTCCGGGGGGACCCTCTACGGAGAGGCCCGCCGCTTCCCGGTCCCCGAGACGGCCCGGCGGGGGGCCCGCCCGGTCTCCCCCTACGGCATCTCCAAGGCCCTGGCCCTCGACTACCTGCGCCTGTACCGGGCCCGCCACGGCCTGGACTTCACGGCCCTGGCCCTGGCCAACGTCTACGGCCCCCGGCAGGACCCCCACGGGGAGGCCGGCGTGGTGGCCATCTTCACCTCCCGCATGCTGGCCGGGGAGTCGCCCACGATCTTCGGGGACGGCACCCAGACCAGGGACTACGTCTACGTGGACGACACCGTCCACGCCTTCGCCCTGGCCGCGGGGGACCGGGCCTCGGGGCTCGTGGTCAACGTGGGGACGGGCCTGGAGACCAGCGTGAACCGCCTGTACCAGCTCCTGGCCGAGGTCACGGGGTTCCGGGGGGAGCCCCGGTTCGGCCCGCCCAGGGAGGGGGACCTCCCCCGCAGCGCCCTGGACCTCTCCCTGGCCTCCCGGGCCCTGGGGTGGACCCCGTGGACCACGCTGGAGGAGGGCCTGCGGGCCACGGTGGAGTGGTTCCGGGCCCAGGAGGCGCCGTCCCAGGGCCGCCGGTAGCCGCTCCGGTGGGGCCTCGACCGGGTACGCTCGACAGGGAGCCTTGGAAGGGACGGGAAGGGCCAGCGTGACCGAAGAAGCCACCGAGCGGGGCGACGGGCGGAAGGACGGCGGGGTCGACCCCTCGTC
>DATLZQ010000100.1:0-11133 GCA_035573915.1 Actinomycetota bacterium
TCGTAGTCGACCAGGACCTGCTCGTGGGTGAGGCTCACCGCGACCCGCTCCACCCCCTGGATCCGGCCCACGGCCCGCTCGATGGAGCCCGTGCAGAGCGAGCAGTGGAGGCCGGCGATGCGGGCCCGGAGGCGGGCCCGGTTCCGCTTCATCCGAAGCGACGTTTGAGTCCGCAGTGGGTGCAGGGGGTAACGTCCCGATGATTGCTGACTTCTGCGAGGAGGGGCACCAGACTCCACGTTGATCAGGGAGATTGACGGGAGGAGACGCCCATGGCGGGGGTAGCACAGGCGGTGGACGACAAGGGCGGAGCCAGGTCTCTTGAGCGGATCACCAACCTGGCCAGGTTGTTCTGGGACGATGTGGCCGATTGCATCGCCACCCTGGTCAAGACCCTCATCGAAGAGTTCCTGTCCACCCCTCTCGGTTTCCTTGGACACCTGATTAGACAATGGGAGGTCCGATGGGGACAGCGAGGGCGGCAGTGGTCGAACGGGACGACGCCAGGGACGTCCGATGGTTGCGTCCGACGCAAGTCCGACGCGTGATGCGGTTGCTCCGCGGTGGAGGACCGGGACGAGCTGTCCAGGGAGCTCCGCATCGAGGCCCACCGCTTGGCGGCGTGGGGCGACGACTTCATGGCCGGAGGGATGGAGGGCCTGAAGGCCCGACCCCTGCAACCCGATGGCGCCGGCTGAAGGAGCCCGAGCGCCAGATCGGGGAGCTCACGATGGACAACGACATGCTGCGGACCGCGGCCCGAAAAAGAGGTTCTCCTCACGTTTTTGTGGGTAGCTTGACGGTGATTCCGTCGCGGGAGAGGTAGATCATCGCGATGACAGCGGCCGCGGAGTGGTGCCCGTAGCTGTCGCTCGCCACTAGTAGGGACCACTCGTCGCCAGGAACTAGGGACCACCTCTCGTCCCCACGGAGCGCTCGGCTGGGGTAATCGTAGGGGCTCGACGAACGGCATGCACCTCCCTCTCGGCCCGCACCTCCGAGAACGAGGCTCCCGGAGAGCCGTAGAGATCGCTCGGAGGTCGGGTACGGGTAGAGCGTCATCGGATCGATCGGTCAGGACGGCTTCCTCCCCGGCTTCTGCCGCCTCCGGTAGGACTCGCCCTCGACGATGAGCTCGTAGGGGGCGCTCTGCAGGCGGTCCACGGCGGACTGGGCGAGCAAGGGATCGGCCATCACCTGCAGCCACTCCGGGGGTTCGCGGTTGGAGGTCACCACGGTCGAGACCCGGAGGTGCCGCTCGACCACGATCTCGCAGACGTCCCCCGTCTCGGTGGCGTCCAGGGCGTGCAGGCAGAAGTCGTCCAGGATCAGCAGATCAACCCGGATGAGCTTCCAAGGCCGTGCAGCAGATCCTGGGGCCACCAGAGCGCGGCGTTCACGCTCACCGTCTACGGGCACATCTTCGACATGGACCTCGACGTGGTGGCCCAGCAACTCGAGGAGAGCGTGACGAGTCGCCGTCTGAGACGGGACACAGACGGGACACATCTCAGAGTGGTGGCCGGGGGCGAGAGAGAAAATGGGCGCTGATCTGCGCTTTCAGAGGTGGGGCGGGGAGGACTCGAACCTCCGACCGGCGGATTATGAGTCCGCTGCTCTGACCCACTGAGCTACCGCCCCAATGGGCTGCAGCCGCAGTCTAGCTCGCCCGCCCCCGTCCCCGCGGACCGGCGCCCAGCCCGATCTTCCTGCTCCGGGGCTGGGACTCGAACCCAGAACCTTGCGGTTAACAGCCGCCTGCTCTGCCGGTTGAGCTACCCCGGAATCTCCGGCCCGGCCGGGCCGTCAGGCCAGTCTACCAGCGCACCCTCGGACCCCGAACCTCCCGCCGACTCGCATTCCCGCCCCGCCCGCGCTACTTTCGTGCCTGCAAGGGCGCGAAAGGAGGAGCCATGTCCGGGAAGGTCGCGTTCGTCCTGGGCCTGGGGATCGGCTACGTGCTGGGGGCCCGGGCGGGCCGCGAGCGCTACGAGCAGCTCAAGCAGTGGTGGGGCCGGGTGAGCGGCTCCCCCGCCCTCCACCGGGCCGCCGACCGGACGAGGGAAGTGGCCTCCGCCGGGGCCCGCCGGACCCTGACCCTCGTCCAGCAGGGCGTGGAGCGGACGAGCACAGTGGTCCGCAACCGGCTCCAGCGCGGAGCGGCCTGAGCGCAAGGGGAAGATCGGGGGCCCGGCCCTTCTTCGCGCCCCGCCACCCATCTCCGGCCCCCCTGAGGCGAAGGGTTGCGGGCGGCCGGCCCCCGGGGCGTCGACGCCGCCGGTGACAGGGCCCTACTCCAGGTAGTCCCGGAGCTTCTGGGACCGGGAGGGGTGGCGGAGCTTCGAGAGGGTCTTCGACTCGATCTGCCGGATTCGTTCCCGGGTAACCCCGAACTCCCGGCCCACCTCCTCCAGGGTCCTGGGGTGGCCGTCGAGGAGGCCGAACCGGAGCTGGATCACCTTCTTCTCCCGCTCCGACAGGGTGTGGAGGACGGACTCCAGCTGTTCCTGGAGGAGAATGAAGCTGGCCGCGTCCACCGGGACCACAGCCTCGGCGTCCTCGATGAAGTCCCCCAGGTGGGAGTCCTCCTCCTCCCCGATGGGGGTCTCCAGGGACACCGGCTCCTGGGACACCTTGAGGATCTCCCGGACCTTGTCGGCCGGGACCCCCATGACCTGCCCGATCTCCTCCGGCAAGGGCTCGCGTCCCAGGTCCTGCAGGAGCTGACGCTGGACCCGGACCAGCTTGTTGATGGTCTCCACCATGTGCACGGGGATGCGGATGGTGCGGGCCTGGTCCGCGATGGCCCGGGTGATGGCCTGCCGGATCCACCAGGTGGCGTAGGTGGAGAACTTGTACCCCTTCGAGTAGTCGAACTTCTCCACCGCCCGGATGAGCCCCAGGTTCCCCTCCTGGATGAGGTCCAGGAAGAGCATCCCCCGTCCCACGTAGCGCTTGGCGATGGACACCACCAGCCGCAGGTTCGCCTCGATCAACCGCTTCTTCGCTAGCTGGCCGTCTCGCTCCACCCGCCGGCAGAACTCCACGCACTCCGCTCGGTTCCGCGGCCGGTAGCTGCGGCTGACCGTCTCCCGCCCGATCCCCTCGTGGCGGAGACGCTTCTCCGGGTCCAGCTGGTGCTCCCGGATCCGGCAGACCGCCTCCACCACCTTCCGGAGGAGCTTGTGGTCCACCCGGCCGTTGCGCTCGAGCGAGCGGAGGACCTCGGTGGCCAGCTCCCCCGCCTCGATCCGCATGGCCAGGTCCACCTCCTGGGCCGCCGTGAGCAGGGGGACCTTGCCGATCTCCTTGAGGTACATGCGGACCGGGTCGTTGGTGGGGGCCCGGAGGAGCTCCTCGTCCCGCGCCAGCCGGGCCTCGGCCTCCGCCTCGACCTCGAACTCCTCGACCGGCGCCTCCACCACCTCGATCCCCTCGTGGCGAAGGTGGTCCTCGATCTGGGTCAGGAAGTCCTCGAGCTGCTCGGGTGTGAGGTCCTCCACGGGGAGGCCCTCGAGGAGGTCGTCGGAGGTCACGAACCCCCGTTCCCGCCCCCGGGCCACCACGAGCTCCTTGGCCTCCTCCACGTTGAGCCCCCCGGCCCCGTCCACGGGGGAGGAGACCAGGGTGTCGTCTTCGGTCAGGGAGTCGGCCATGGAGTCGTCGAAGGGGTCGGAGTCCGTCAACCGCTCTCGGTCCCGCACCATCGTCGTCGCTCGGTCGGTCTGACGGTTACGAACCAGTGTCCCACACGGAACGCCCTCTGACCCGCTCCTCGGGCGGCCGGTCCCCGGCCCGACCCGAAGCCCCTCCGGGCCCCGCCCCGGCGGCCACGGTCCCCACCGCCTCGGCCTCGGCCCGCAGCTCCCGGCGGGCCCGTTCCAGGCGGACCAGCGCTTCGAACATGGCCTCATGGTCGGCAGGGTCCCGGAGCGGGTTGACCCGCTCGAGCTCCTTCCGGATCCGGTCGGCCTGGCGCTTGAGGGCGAACTCCTCGAGCCGGAGGAAGAGCCGGCGGGCGAACGCGGGCGTGGGGTCCCCGTCCGAGCGGAGGGGCTCTACCGAAAGGGCGGCGAGCAGCCTCGCCAGCGGCTCGCCCCCGCCCTGCTGGGCCCGGGCCACGAGCGCCGACGGCGCGGGGGGCGTTCCGGTCGGCTCGGCCTCGGCCCGCAGGAGCTCGAAGGCCTTGCGGTGGGTGGGCTTGGCGAAGCGGTCGGGCTCGAGCTTGGGGAGCCACGCCGCTCCGAGCTCGGGGGCCTGGAGCAGGAGCTTCAGCACCTCCCGCTCCACCTCCTCCTCGGGGGAGGCCCGGGGACCGGCCCGCTCCGGTGCCCCCCGCTCGGCCCTCCCCTCGAGGGCCCGCTCCAGCTGGAGCATCACCGAGCGCTCGGGCTCCCCCACCTTCGCCGCGAGGAGCCGCGCGTACTCCTCCCGGCGCACCGGCTCCTCCAGGGCAGCCACGATAGGGAGGGCGGCCCGCACGGCCCGGGCCCGCTCCTCCACCCCGTCCAGGGGCCGCCCCCGCAGGGCCCGGTCCAGCATGTAGGCGACCAGGGGGACCGCCCGCTGGGCCAGCTCGAGGAAGGCCTCCCCTCCCTGGGCCCCCACGAAGTCGGCGGGGTCCTGGCCCTCCGGGAGGACCAGGACCCGGAGCTCCACCGGGTAGCGCTGGTGGAAGGCGAAGGCCCGCTCCGCCGCCCTGGCCCCGGCCTCGTCCGAGTCGAAGGCCAGCACCACCAACTCGGCGAACCGGGAGAGCAGCCGGACGTGTTCCTCGCCCAGGGCGGTGCCGCAGGTGGCCACGGCCGAGGGGACGCCCGCCTGGTCCAAGGCGACGACGTCGGTGTAGCCCTCCACCAGGAACGCCCTCCCCGACCTGGTGATCTCGGCCTTCGCCCGGTTCAGGTTATAGAGCACCGAGCCCTTGTGGTAAATGGGGCTCTCGGCCGAATTCACGTACTTGGCGGCCCCGGCCGGGGCCCGCTGGCCCTCGAGCAGCCGGCCCCCGAACCCCACCGCGTTGCCCCCCAGGTCGTGGATGGGGAACACCACCCGGCCCCGGAACCGGTCCCGGACCGCCCCGGCGGCGTCCCTGGTGACCAGGCCGGCCTCGAGGAGGACGTCAACCGAGAAGGACCGGGACAGCCGCCGGAGGAGGAAGTCCGGGTACCCGGGGGCGTAGCCGATCCCGAACCGCTCCCAGCTCTGCCTGGTGATGCCCCGCCCTTCGAGGTAGGCCCGGGCGTCCGCTCCCTCCCGCCCCTCGAGCAGCAGGCGGTGGTACAGCTGGGCGGCCTCGGCCACCGCCCGGTGCAGGACCTGGCGGCGGCCCTGGGCCCGGCGGGCCGAGGCGGCGTCCCCCTCGTAGCGCAGCGTGACCCCGGCCTGGGCGGCCAGGCGCTCCACGGCCTCCACGAACGTGAGGTTCTCGACCTTCTCGAGGAACCGGAAGACGTTGCCCCCCTCCCCACACCCGAAGCAGTAGTAGAGCTGCTTGGCGGGGCTCACCGAGAACGAAGGCGTCTTCTCCGCGTGGAACGGACACAGCCCCACCAGGGAGTCGCGTCCCGCCTTGCGCAGCTGGAGGTACCCCTGGACCACCTGGCTCAGGTCGGTCCGCTCCCGGACCGCTTCGATGTCCTCCGGGCGGATCCTCCCGACCATCCCCCTCCTCCCCGGACGGCTACAGCATCCAGCCCTGGGGAAGGAAGAGCTGCTCGTAGACCCTGAGCGCGTACCGGTCGGTCATCCCGGCGATGTAGTCGGCCACCCGGGTGGGGAGGTCCCCAGGGGCGCTCCGGTACTCCTCCGGAACGGCCTCCGGGTGCTCAAGGTAGTACCGGAATAGGGCCCTGACCACCCCGATGGCCTTCTCCTGTTCGGAGCGGGCGTCGGGCCGCAGGTAGACCCGCTCGAAGAGGAAGTCCCGCAGCCGGTCCAGGGCCGCCAGGACGGGGCCCGAGAGCCGCACCTCCTCTCGCCCCTCGCTCTGCCGGACCAGGTCCGTGACGAGGGTCCGGATGCGCTGGGAGTGCGACCGCCCCAGGACCTCCAGGGCCTCCCCGGGGAGGTCGTCCTCGGTGAGGAGGCCCGCCCGGATGGCGTCGTCCACGTCGTGGTTCACGTAGGCGATGCGGTCGGCGAAGCGGACCACCTGCCCCTCCAGGGTGGCCGGCATGGGCATGGACCAGCTGTGGTTCACGATCCCGTCCCGGACCTCCCAGGTGAGGTTGAGCCCCCGTCCGTCCCGCTCGAGGTGGTCCACCACCCGCAGGCTCTGCTCGTTGTGCCGGAAGGGCCGGCCCAGGAAGGGGGTGAGGGCCTGCTCCCCCAGGTGCCCGAAAGGGGTGTGGCCGAGGTCGTGGCCCAGGGCGATGGCCTCGGTGAGGTCCTCGTTGAGGCGGAGGGCTCGGGCCGCGGTCCGGGCGACCTGGGCCACCTCCAGGGTGTGCGTGAGCCGGACCCGGTAGTGGTCGCCCTCGGGGGCGATGAAGACCTGGGTCTTGTGCTTGAGGCGCCGGAAGGCCTTGGAATGGACGATCCGGTCCCGGTCCCGCTGGAAGACGGTCCGGAGCTCGTCGGGCTCCTCCTCCCGCTCCCTCCCCTTGGACTCGGCGGACCGCGTGGCCCGCTCGGAGAGGGTCTGCCGCTCGATTTCCTCGGTCCGCTCGCGAACGTTCACCGCGCTTCGCCGCCTCAGGCTAACACCCCCCACCGACACGCTCCCGGGCACCTCCGCTCCCCGGCTACCCACGCGCTCCCGGCACCCGCGCGATCCCCGGACCGCGGGCCCTTTTCTAGCGGCCGAGCACCCGGTAGGCCAGGTAGGCCAGGGTCTCCCGGGCGTAGCCCGCCAGGCGCTTCCAGCGGCTCCGGGCCGCGGAGTGCCAGGTGGCGGAGACGTAGGCCCGCATCCCGAGGTCCCTGGCCATGCGACGGATGCGCAAGTTGTGCCAGGGGTCGGAGACCAGGAACACCGACCGCAGCCCGTGGCGCTCCATGTACCGCGCCGCCGCCCGCAGGCTCTCCAGGGTCGTGGTGCCCTCCGGGGCGGCGGCCACCGCCGAGGGCGGAAGCCCCTCCTGTCGGAGGAGCCAGGCCCGCCCGGCCTCGGCCTCGGTGGTGGCGTCCCCTGGCCGGCGACCGCCCAGGACCACCACCCTGGGGGCGAAGCCCCGGCGGTAGAGGAGGGCGGCGTGGTGGAGGCGGCCCCGGAAGGTGGGGGAGGGCCGCCCTCCGTACTGGGCCGCCCCCAGGACCGCGATGAGGTCCGCCCGGGACACCGCCCGGGCCTCGTCGGTGTGGGCGGCCCAGTACACGGCCACGCCGGTGGCCGCGACCAGGACCGCCGGGACCAGCCCCACCGCGGCCAGGAGAGCCAGGACCCGCCGGGGACGGACCGCACCCACCTCACCACCCTCCCGGCGTCGCCCCGGCCCGGCCCGTAGGCGTCCCGCCTACAGGGAGGCCTTCTCCGCCTCCCCCAGGGCCGCCTGCCCCGCGGCCAGCCGGGCCGTCTCCACCCGGAACGGGCTGCAGGAGACGTAGTCCAGGCCCACCTCGTGGCAGAAGGCGACGGAGGCGGGGTCGCCCCCGTGCTCCCCGCAGATCCCGAGGTGGAGGCGGGGGTTGGCCTGCCTGCCCTCCTCCACCGCCATCCGCATCAGCCGGCCCACCCCGGGCCGGTCGATGGTGACGAAGGGGTTGGCCGGGAGGAGCTTGCGTTCCTCGTAGAGCCCCAGGAACTTCCCGATGTCGTCCCGGGAGAACCCGAACACGGTCTGGGTGAGGTCGTTCGTGCCGAACGAGAAGAAGTCCGCCACCGCCGCCACCTCCCCCGCGGTCAGGGCGGCCCGGGGGAGCTCGACCATGGTCCCGAACTCGATGTGCAGGCGGTGCCCCCGCCGCTCGAGGACCTCCCGGGCCACGGGCTCCAGCTCCTCCCGCATCTGGCGGAGCTCCTCCTGGGTGGCGGCGAGGGGGATCATGACCTCCACCCTGGGGTTCCCTCCCGCCTCCAGGCGGTCGCAGGCGGCCTCCACGATGGCCCGGACCTGCATGGCGTACAGGCCGGGCTTGACGATCCCCAGCCGCACCCCCCGCAGCCCGAGCATGGGGTTGGCCTCGTGGAGCTCCTCCACCTTGGCCAAAAGCGCCCTGGCCTCCTCGAGGGGCAGCCGCTCGCTCCGCAGGGCGACCTCGGCCTCCCCCCGCTCCTCGGCCCGGGTCACGGCCACCGCCAGCTCCACCAGGTTGGGCAGGAACTCGTGGAGGGGCGGGTCGAGGAGGCGGATCGTGACGGGGAGCCCGTCCATGACCTCGAGGATCTTCACGAAGTCCCCCCGCTGGAGCGGCATGAGGGCCTCGTAGGCCTCCTGCTCCTCCTCCGGGGTCCGGGCGAAGATCATCTTCCGCACAGCGGCCACCCGCTCCTCGCCCAGGAACATGTGCTCGGTCCGACACAGCCCGATCCCCTCCGCGCCGCGGGCCCGGGCGTTGGCGGCCTGCTCCGGGGTGTCGGCGTTGGCGCGGACCCGGAGCCGACGGACCTCGTCGGCCCGGCGCATGAAGGCCTCGAAGGCCTTCCAGATCTTTTCCTGGCGGGCCGCGGGGTCCCCTTTCACCGCCCGCAGCAGGGGAGGCTCCTCCAGGTCCAGGCGCTTGGTGTAGACAGTCCCGTCGGTCCCGTCGATGGTGATCCAGTCCCCCTCCTGCACCCGGGTACCGTTCACGGTGAAGGCCTTGGCCGCCCGCTCGATCCGGACCTCCTCGGCCCCGCACACGGCCGGGATCCCCTCCCCCCGGGCCACCACCGCGGCGTGGGAGTTGGTCCCTCCGGCGCTGGTCAGGATGCCCTGGGAGCGGATCATCCCGTGGTAGTCGTCGGGTGTGGTCTCCCGCCGGACCAGGATCACCTTCTCCCCCCGCTCCGCCCACTCCCGGGCGGTGTCCGCCGAGAAGACGGCCCGGCCCACGGCGGCTCCGGGGGAGGCGTTGAGGCCCCGGGTGGCGGGCTTCTCCGAGGCCTTCTGGTCGGCCCTGATGACCGGCTTGAACAGCTGCTCCAGGCGGTTGGCGTCCAGGCGGAGGAGCCCCTCGTCCACGGTGATCAGCCCCTCCTGCCACATGTCGTAGGCGATGACCCACTCGGCGAAGGCCGTCCGCTTGCCCACCCGGGTCTGGAGGAACCACAGCTTGCCCCGTTCGATGGTGAACTCGATGTCGCACATGTCCCGGTAGTGCCGCTCGAGGACCTCCATGCCCCGGCGGAGCTCCTCCCAGGACCGGGGGTCCAGCTCGGCCAGCTGCTCCAGGGGGAGGGTGTTGCGGATGCCGGCCACCACGTCCTCCCCCTGGGCGTTGGGGAGGTAGTCGCCATAGGGGATCCGCTCGCCGGTGGCCGGGTCCCTGGTGAAGGCCACCCCGGTCCCGGAGTCCTCCCCCATGTTCCCGAAGACCATGGCCACCACGTTCACGGCGGTGCCCAGGTCGTCGGGGATCTTGTTCTGGCGCCGGTAGGCCACGGCCCGGGGGCCGTTCCAGGAGCGGAAGACGGCCTCGATGGCCTTCTCCAGCTGGACGCGGGGGTCCTGGGGGAACTCCTCCCCGGTGTGCTCCCGCACCACCCGCTTGAACTCCTCGGTGAGCTCCCGGAGGTCCTCCGCCGTGAGGTCGGTGTCCTTGGCCCCGAGGCCCTTGCGGGCCTTGGCCTCCTCCAGGCGTCGCTCGAACTCCTCCCCGGGGACGCCCATCACGATCTTGCCGAACATCTGGACGAACCGCCGGTAGGAGTCCCAGGCGAACCGAGGGTTGTCGGTCTGGCGGGCCAGCCCCTCTACGGACCGGTCGTTCAGACCCAGGTTGAGCACGGTGTCCATCATCCCGGGCATGGAGAACTTGGCCCCCGAGCGCACCGAGACGAGGAGCGGGTCGTCGGGGTCCCCCAGCCGCTTGCCCATGGTCTCCTCGAGCTTGCGGAGATGCTCCTCGACCTCCTCCATGAGCCCGTCGGGGAACCGCCCCTCCCGCAGGTAGGCCACGCAGGCCTCGGTGGTGATCGTGAACCCGGGGGGGACGGGGAGGCCCAGGTTGGTCATCTCGGCCAGGTTGGCCCCCTTGCCCCCCAGGAGGTCCTTCATGTCCTTGTTGCCCTCGTGGAAGTCGTAGACGTACTTGACAGCGGTCTTCACGGCCATGGTCCGCCTCCAGCCAGTGTCCGAACGTGCCGACAGTTTATCGGGAGGGTCCGCCGGCCCGACCGGAGCCAGGGTGGGCCGTCCGGCCGTGGCCCCGAAACGGCGGGTGGCGAACCCTTCCGTGCCGCCGTTTCGGCTTCTATGCTGTAAGACCGCTGTACGACCCCCGGGGTGGTGCCGATTCCATGGCCAGGATGACACCGCACCACGACACGTCCCTCGAGGCAGAAGCCGGCCGGCGCCTCGGCGTGGTGGTGGTCGAGCCCGTCCCGGAGATCATGGACCGAATCCGCACGGTGCTCTCCAAGCACCCCGACTTCGAGGTGCTGGTGGAGGCCGTGGCTGCCGACCAGGCCCTGGGGGAGATGCGGCAGCTGCGCCACCGCCTGGGGGTGGTGGCGGTGGTGAGCATGACCCTCTCCGGCGAGCACGACGCCGTGTGGCTGATCCGGGCCATCCGCCGCAACTACCCGACCTTCCCCGTGATCGCCTGCGGGCTCACCGCCGACCCCGACACCATCTCCTACGCGCTCTTCGCCGGGGCCGACGGGTTCGTGGGCCTGGGGGTCAAGGCCAGCCAGTTCGTGGCCACCCTGCGCAAGGCCGCCGGTCGGGGGCAGGGGGAGGCCGGAGAGGGGGAGGCCGGGCCTCTGATCGTCGTGCCCGGTGAGGAGCTGGAGTGGCCCGAGGAGGGCGTCCCCCTGGAGGAGGTGGAGGCCCCGGCCCTCGAGCCCGAGCGGGCCCCCATCCCCCAGCCGGCGCCGGTGGAGGAGGAGCGACACGAGCCCGCTGGCATCACCCTGGCCGAGCGGCTGAGCAGGCTGTTCGCGGGGCGGCGGCGGCGCGAGCCCGCGGCCGGGCCCCAGGTCGAGCCCGCTCCGACGGTCGAGGCTCCCCCCGCGGCCGCACCTGGCGCGCCCTGGGCCGAGGCGCCCGC
>DATLZQ010000101.1:0-5808 GCA_035573915.1 Actinomycetota bacterium
GGGAGTGGCGGTGGGGGGAGGGGGATGGGGGGCACCGGCGTGGTGGAGGTGAGCGTGCGGCTCTGGCTGGTCCGGCATGGGTCCACCGACTGGAGCGAGGCGGGCCGGCTGAACGGGTGGGCGGACGTCCCCCTCAACGACCGGGGCCGGGCCCAGGCCAGGTCCCTGGCGGAACGGCTGAACGGCATGAGGTTCGCCGGGGTCTGGAGCTCCGACCTCTCCAGGGCGAGGGAGACGGCTCGCCTGGCCGCGGGAGGGGGGGTTCCCGACCCCAGGCTCCGGGAGCTCGACTTCGGGACGCTCGAGGGGAGGCGGTGGGAGGAGGTCTCCCCGCAGGCCCGCAGGGCCCTGGTTGCCTTCGAGGGGTTCGAGGCGCCGGGCGGGGAGTCGGTGGCCAGCCTCCGGTCCCGGGTCCGGGAGTTCATCGGGAGCCTGCCCGAGGGGGACCACCTGGTCTTCACCCACGGCGGCGTGATCCGCCTCCTCCTGCGTCGGGCCGGGGACGACAGACGGGTGGTGCCGGGGGAGCTCGTGCACGTCGTTCTCCGGGGTTCTCGGCGCCGGGTCGGCGAGGCCGGCGCATGAGGAGGATCGGCCCAAGCGCCGTGTCGATCGGGCTGGCCGCCGGATGGCTCGCGGACGCCCTCCTCGGGGACCCTCCCCGCTTCCACCCCGTCGCCGGCTTCGGGCGGGCGGCCGAAGGGCTCGAGCGAGCGCTGTGGAGGCCCTCCCGGGCAGCCGGTGCCCTCTACGTGGCCACCCTCGTGGTGCCGGTGACCGTCGCGGTGACGGCCGTGGACGTCGCGCTCCGCTGCCGCCCCCGGGCCCGGGTCCTCCTGACCGCAGCGGCCGCCTGGGTCGCCCTGGGGGGCCGGTCCCTGGCCCGGGAGGCCCTCCGGCTCGCCGACGCCGTGGAGGCCGGTGACCTGGACGGAGCGCGCGGGATCGCTCCTGCGCTCGTTGGGCGGGATCCCTCGGGGCTCGACGGGCCGGAGCTATGCCGGGCGGCCGTGGAGTCGGTTGCCGAGAACACCGCCGACGCCGTGGTGGGGCCCCTCCTGTGGGGCGCGGTCGCGGGGCCCGGGGCGGTCGTGGCGTACCGGGCCGCCAACACCCTGGACGCCATGGTCGGACACCGGAACGACCGCTACGAGCGGTTCGGCTGGACGGCGGCCCGCCTGGACGACGCGCTCACCTGGCCGGCCGCCCGCCTGGCGGCCCTCCTCACGGTGGCCCTGGCCCCCCTGGCCCGGGCCGATGGCCGGGAGTCCTGGAGGATCCTCCGCCGTGACGGGGCGAGGCATCCCAGTCCGAACGCCGGGCGCCTGGAGGCGGCCTTCGCCGGAGCCCTCGGGGTCCGCCTGGGGGGGAGGAACCGCTACGGGGACCGCATCGAGGACCGGCCGGCCCTCGGGGACGGATCCCTCCCGGACCCCCGGGCGGTGCGGGGGGCGGTCCGGCTCTCCCGGCTTGTCGGGGTGGCCGCGGCGGCGCTCTGCGCCCTCCTGGCGTGGAGGCTGGGCCGGTGAAGGGCGCCCTCCTCGTGGCGGGGACCTCCTCCGATGCGGGCAAGAGCGTGGTGGTGGCCGGGATCTGCCGGTGGCTGGCCCGCCGGGGGGTGCGGGTGGCCCCGTTCAAGGCCCAGAACATGTCGCTCAACTCCGCGGTAACGCCGGACGGGGCCGAGATCGGCCGGGCCCAGTTCGCCCAGGCCCAGGCCGCCGGGGTGGCCCCCGAGGCCGCCATGAACCCGATCCTGCTGAAGCCCACCTCGGCCGGGAGCAGCCAGGTGGTGGTGATGGGCAGGCCCCTCACCGATGCCGATGCCCGCGGCTACCTGGGCCTCAGGCCCCGCCTCCTTCGGGTGGCCCTCGAGGCCCTGGGGTCGCTCCGGGCCCGGTTTGACGTGGTGGTCTGCGAGGGGGCCGGCAGCCTGGCGGAGATCAACCTGAGGGAGGGCGACCTGGTGAACATGGGCCTGGCCCACGAGGCCGGCCTCCCGGTGGTGGTCGTGGCGGACATCGACCGGGGCGGGGCGTTCGCCTCCCTGTTCGGCTCGCTCGCCCTCCTGGCCGAGGAGGATCAGGCCCTGGTGGCGGGATTCCTCCTCAACAAGTTCCGAGGCGACCCGAGCATCGTCCGGCCCGCGGTCGAGGAGCTCCATCGGCGGACCGACCGTCCGGTCCTCGGGGTGCTCCCGTGGGTCCCCGGGTCCTGGCTCGACGAGGAGGACTCCGTGGCGCTCCAGGGTCCGGGAGCCGCGCCCGCCCCGCCGCTGGGGCGGGACGCCCTGACGGTGGCGGTGGTCCGCCTCCCCCACATCAGCAACTTCACCGACGCCGACGCCCTGGCCGCCGAGCCGGGGGTGAGCGTCCGCTTCACCGACTCCCCCGGTGAGCTCGCGGGCGCCGACCTGGTGATCCTGCCGGGAACGAAGGCCACCGTGGAGGACCTCCGGTGGCTCCGGTCGCGGGGGCTGGACGAGATCCTCCGGGCTCGGGCCGCCCGAGGCCGGCCGCTGATCGGGATCTGCGGGGGGTACCAGATGCTCGGACGCCGGATCGTCGATGCGGTGGAGAGCGGAGCGGGCGAGGTGGACGCGCTGGGGCTCCTCCCCCTCGAGACCGTCTTCGGGCCGGACAAGCTCCTCGGCACCCCCGCCGGGATCGCCCCCGGGTTCGGAGGAGCCGAGGTGCACGGGTACGAGATCCGCCACGGCCGGGTACGGCGCATCGGCGGCGACCCTCTGTTCGTCGCCACCCCCGGGGGAGAGGAGGGCTGCCGCGTGGGGGCGGTGCTCGGAACCTCCTGGCACGGGGCGTTCGAGAACGACGCCTTCCGACGGGCCTTCCTGCGCTGGGTGGCAGGCGTCCGGGGGCTGGACTGGGTCCCGGGATCCAGGCCGTTCGGGGAGATCCGGGAGGCTCGCTTCGACCGCCTCGGGGACCTCATCGAGCACCACGCGGACACCTCGGCCCTCCTTCGCCTGATGGAGGACGGCGTCCCCTCCGGTCTGAGGATCCTCCGGTCCGGTCTCGAGGCCAGCGCCTCCCCCCGTCCGGCGGCTCGCGTCGGAGGCCTTCGGAGCCACGGGGACCGGATGGTCCCACCGGGCCACCTGGACTTCGCCGTCAACGTGTGGCCGGGCGGTCCTCCCGAGTGGCTCCGGGCGGAGCTCGCCGCGAGCCTCGAGCGGATCTCCTCGTACCCCGATGAGGCCGAGGCCACCGCCGCCCTGGCCGAGCGCCACGCCCGCAGGCCGGAGGAGGTCCTCCCGCTGAACGGAGCCGCGGAGGCCTCCTGGCTCCTCGCCGCGGCCCTTCGACCCCGGCGGGCCGTCGTCGTCCACCCCACCTTCACCGAACCGGAGGCGGCCCTGCGCGCCCAAGGCCGGATCGTCATGCGGGCCTTCAGGGACCCGGAGACCTTCGCCCTGGATCCCGCCACCGTGCCCGACGACGCCGACCTGGTCGTGCTGGGGAACCCCAACAATCCGACCGGGAACCTCGAAGCGGCCCGGACGATCGAGGCCCTTGCCCGTCCGGGACGGGTGTTGGTGGTGGACGAGGCGTTCATGGAGTTCTGCCCGGGGGAGCCGGAGAGCCTGGCGTCCCGGACCGGCCTCCCCGGCCTCGTGGTCGTCCGGAGCCTGACCAAGCTGTGGTCGCTCCCCGGGCTCCGTGCCGGGTACCTGCTGGCTCCCGCCGGTCTCGTGGCCAGGCTCCAAGAGGTGCGGCAGCCATGGCCGGTGAACGCCCCGGCCCTGGCCGCCATGGTCGCCTGC
This sequence comes from Actinomycetota bacterium, assembly GCA_035573915.1. GTDB lineage: Bacteria > Actinomycetota > UBA4738 > UBA4738 > UBA4738 > DATLZQ01. The sequence continues at coordinate 3,785 of DATLZQ010000101.1, forward strand.
GCGCGAGCCGAGGACGAAGCCCGGAAGCGGGCGGAGGAAGTGGCGGAGGCCAGGGAGGTACTGGCCGCCCGACTGGCGGAGATCCCTGGGCTCCGGGTCTGGCCTTCCGCCGCCAACTTCCTGTTGCTCCGCGTGCCGGACGGCTCCGGGCTCCACGACGCGCTCCTCGTGCGGCGGGTGGCGGTCCGGCCGGCCGGGACGTTCCCCGGCCTCACCCCCGACCACCTCAGGGTGTCCGTGCGGAGGCCGGAGGAGAACGAGCGGCTGGTCGAGGCGATGCGGGAGGTGCTCGGATGAACCCGGTCCTCCGGAACGGCGGACTGGTCGTCGAGCTGCAGCGCGTCCACCGGTCGCTGTCCTCGGCGGTGCTGGGCGGCGGCCTCGGATGGATGCGGACCTGGCTGAGCCTGCAGGTCCCGTCGGACCACGACGGCGACGACCCCGGAGCCGACCTGCTCCGTGCGGGCGCTGGAGGGGTGTTCGCCACGGGGACGGCCACCGACGCGCTGTGCGTGGCTTGCCCGCCCGGCTCGAGCGTGCCCTACGTCGGGCCGGCTACGGAGACGCCCTCTCCCGCCCGGTCCGTGAGCTCGAGGACGGCCTCCACGACCTTCCCGGACACGGCGCCGTCGAACCGGCGCCTGTGCGAATGGTCGTGGACGTGGCGGGAGAAGCTGGTCGGGACCCTCCTCGTCCCGGGGGGCCTGTCCGCGGCGTTCGCGGTCGGGGTGCTCGGGATCGGCTTCGCCCTGCCGGCCGGGGCCGGGCCGCTGCTCCTCGTGTTCCTGCTGGTGGTCACCGTCGCGACCGTGGGCTTCCTGGCCTGGCGTCTCCGCCGGGCCGAACCGGTGGTGGGGTGACCCTCCGGCGCAGCGGACCCGATCGGGTCGTAGGCTGGTGATCCGTGGATCGGGGGACGAGCACGGGATGGCGCTGGAGGGCCGTGCGGGCGGCCGCCGACGGCGTCCCCTTTCCTCCCGTCGAGCGCACGCCTGAGACGCATCGTCTCCGCCCAGGGCCCCGAGCGGGGGGAGGACGTCGTCCGTCCCTTGGCTAGCAGGCTCCCCAGCCCGACCGTGCCGCAGAACGAGAGGAGCTCCTCCGGCGTGTTGCTGGGGGCTCGATCGGACCCCCCGCCGGAGGCGGCGGGACAGCCGCTCGTCTCCCTCCCCTCCCTGCCCTCCCTGTCCTCGCCTCAGCCTGTCCTCGCCTCAGCGAGGTTGGGGAACGGCCGGGTCGCGTGGGACACCAGCCCCCGCCCTTCGGGTCCCAGCCCTGGGACCGCGACGGACCCGGGCCGTCTCGATGAGGTGGCAGATCCCACCCTCCACGGGGGACGGCGGGACCCGGCGGGCCCGGCGGGCCAGCCGCTCGAGGTCCCGCCGCATCCCCTCCAGGGCGGCGATCCGCTCGGTGAGCTCCCGGGCGTGGCGCTCGATGGGGGAGGCCACGTGGGCGCAGGGAGCCTCCCCCCGGTCGCGGAAGGCGAGGACCTCGCGGATCTCCCCCAGGGTGAGGCCGATGGCCTGGGCGGCCCGCACGAAGCCGAGACGGGCGGCGGCCTGCGGGGGGTAGTCCCGGTACCCTGAGGGGGTCCGCGGGGGCTCCGGCATCACCCCGACCTGCTCGTAGTAGCGGATGGTCTTCGGGGGGACCCCGGTCCGTTGGGCCAGCTCGCCGATGCGCACCTCTCCACGGTAGCAGGTTGACATTCCAGTCGACTGGAAGCTCTACCCTGAGACCGGGCTCGACCGAGGAGGGCCGCCGATGAGGACCGAGAGCGAGCGAGGGTCACCAGAGGGCCGGCAGGACGTGCGCCCGCAGACAACCACCCGGACCGGCTCCATCGGCGCCTGGGCCGAGGAGCGGAGCCACCCGGGGGGCCGGGCCCGCCTCCGGGCCCGCATCGCCGGCCTCCACTGCTCGCTCTGCACGGGCTCCATCGAGCGGGCCGTGGGCCGGATCCAGGGGGTGGAGCGGGTCGCGGTGAGCCTCACCCACGAGCAGGTCCTGGTCGACTACGA
>DATLZQ010000102.1:0-18734 GCA_035573915.1 Actinomycetota bacterium
GCTCGGGGGGTCCGGGAGGTGGCCGCCCTCCCCGACCCCGTGGGGACCGTCCTCGAGGCCTGGACCCTCCCCAACGGGCTCCGGGTGGAGAAGCGCCGGGTGCCGCTGGGCGTGGTGGGGGTGATCTACGAGGGTCGGCCCAACGTCACCGTGGACGCCGCGGCCCTGGCGGTCAAGGCCGGCAACGCCGTCCTCCTGCGGGGGTCCAGGCTGGCCGAGCGCTCCAACGCCGCCCTGGTCCGGGTCCTCCAGGAGGCGGGGGCCAAGGCGGGGCTCCCCGAGGGGGCCGTGCAGGGCCTGTCCCCCACCCGGGAGGCGGCCCGGGCCCTCATGCGGGCCCGGGGGCTCGTGGACCTGCTCATCCCCCGGGGCGGGGCCGACCTCATCGAGACCGTGGTCCGGGAGTCCCAGGTCCCGGTGATCGAGACCGGGATCGGCAACTGCCACGTCTACGTGGACGCCGCGGCCGACCTGGACAAGGCCCTCCGGATCCTGCTCAACGCCAAGGTCCAGCGGCCCGGGGTGTGCAACGCCGCCGAGAGCTTCCTCGTGCACCGGGAGGTGGCGGCGGCCTTCCTCCCCCGGGCCCTGGAGGTGCTGGCCGCCCACGGCGTCGTGGTCTACGGGGACGAGGAGACCAGGCGCCTGGCCCCAGCGGGCCTCTCGGTCCTCCCCGCCACCGAGGAGGAATACCGGGCGGAGTTCCTGGACCTCAAGATCGCCGCCCGGGTAGTGGGCTCGCTGGAGGAGGCCGTGGACCACATCGCCACCTACGGCTCGAGGCACACCGAGGCCATCGTCTCCGAGGACCCCGAGGCCGCCCGGCGGTTCGCCGAGGCCGTGGACGCCGCGGTGGTCATGGTGAACGCCTCCACCCGGTTCACCGACGGCGGGGAGTTCGGGATGGGGGCGGAGATCGGCATCTCCACCCAGAAGCTCCACGCCCGGGGGCCCATGGCCCTCCCCGAGCTCACCACCTACAAGTTCGTGGTCCTGGGCTCCGGCCAGGTCCGGGAGTAGGAAGCGCCCCGGGGCTACACTGGGGCCGTGGAGCGCCGCATCTTCGGCCTGGAGAACGAGTACGGGGTGACCTGCACGTTCCGGGGGCAACGGCGGCTGTCCCCGGACGAGGTGGCCCGGTACCTCTTCCGGCGGGTCGTCCACTGGGGGCGGTCCTCGAACGTGTTCCTCGAGAACGGGGCCCGCCTGTACCTGGACGTGGGCTCCCACCCCGAGTACGCCACCCCCGAGTGCGACTCGGTGCTCGACCTCATCGCCCACGACAAAGCGGGGGAGCGGATCCTCGAGGCCCTCCTGGCCGCGGCCGAGGTCCGCCTGCACGAGGAGGGGATCTCGGGCAGCGTCTACCTCTTCAAGAACAACACCGACTCCGCGGGCAACTCCTACGGCTGCCACGAGAACTACCTGGTGGCCCGGCAGGGGGAGTTCGCCCGGATCGCCGACGTCCTCATCCCGTTCTTCGTCACCCGCCAGATCTACGCCGGGGCGGGGAAGGTCCTCCACGGCCCGCGGGGGGCCCAGTTCTGCCTGTCCCAGCGGGCGGAGCACATCTGGGAGGGGGTGTCCTCCGCCACCACCCGGTCCCGGCCCATCATCAACACCCGGGACGAGCCCCACGCCGACGCCGAGCGGTTCCGCCGGCTCCACGTGATCGTGGGGGACTCGAACATGAGCGAGTTCACCACCTTCCTCAAGGTGGGGGTGACCGACGTGGTGGTCCGCATGGTGGAGGAGAACACGGTCATGCGGGACCTGACCCTGGAGAACCCCATCCGGGCCATCCGGGAGGTCTCCCACGACGTGTCCTGCCGGCGGAAGGTCCGCCTGGCCAACGGCCGGGAGCTCTCGGCCGTGGAGATCCAGACCGAGTACTTCGAGCGGGCCTCCCGCTTCCTCGAGCGGCGGGGGGCCGACGAGCTCTCCCGGAGGGTCCTGGCGGAGTGGGGGGCCTGCCTGCAGGCGCTGCGGGAGGGGGACCTGGACCGGCTGGCCACGAAGGTGGACTGGGTGGCCAAGCACCGGTTGATCGAGGAGTACCGGGCCCGCCACAACCTCCCCCTGTCCCACGCCCGGGTGGCCCTCCTCGACCTGGCCTACCACGACGTGAACCGGGAGCGGGGCCTCTACTACGTCCTCGAGCGCAAGGGGAGGATGGAGCGGGTGGTGACCGACCAGCAGGTGCAGCGGGCCATGCGGGAGCCGCCCCAGACCACCCGGGCCCGCCTGCGGGGGGAGTTCATCCGCCAGGCCAAGGCCAAGCGCCGGGACTACACGGTGGACTGGGTCCACCTCAAGCTCAACGACCAGGCCCAGCGGACCGTGCTGTGCAAGGACCCCTTCCGGGCCGTGGACGAGCGGGTGGAGCAGCTCATCGCCCACATGTGAGGGGCCCATGGGGAGGCGGTCCGGGTGAGGGGGACACGGGCCCGGGCCGCGCCCGGGTGAGGGCCGTGGCCCGCCGAGGCCCCCGCCGGCGGCGCCTGGGGCTCACCAGGCAGCGGTTCGAGGCCCTGGTGGCCGCGGCCCTGGACGACCTGCCCCCCTGGGTCCAGGAGCGGCTGGAGAACGTGGAGGTCCTGATCGAGGACGAGCCCCCCGAGGAGGACCCCGAGCTCCTGGGCCTGTACGAGGGGATCCCCCTCACCGAGCGGGGGAGCGACTACGCCGGGGTCCTGCCCGACCGGATCACCCTGTTCCGCAGGCCCATCGAGGAGGAGGCCGAGGACGAGGAGGACCTCAAGGAGGTGGTCCGGGAGACCGTGGTCCACGAGGTGGCCCACTTCTTCGGGATCTCCGACGAACGGCTCCACGAGCTGGGGTGGTCCTGACCGCCCGCGGGACCACCCTGGGGAAATCCCGCAGCTGAGCGGGAGGGCAGCCGCTGGTACAGTTCGTGGCGACCTCCGGACGGGACGGAGGCCGCGCGACGGAGGGGGAGGACGTGCCGGAGCTGGCCCGCAACCGCTGAGCGGAGCTCCTCGAGCGCCTGGTCTGGGCCGCTGAGGATCATTACGCCGTCGACGACGTGGCCTTCACGGTGCGCTCCACCGACGAGCGCTTCCTCGAGCTGCTCCGGCGCTACCTCGGGGAGTTCCGGGTGGACGACGGCCCCGACGACTACCTCTACCAGGCCGACTGCGGCAAGGAGCGGGTCCTCCTCGGCGGGAAGGTGGTCCGGGGGAAAGCCTTCCTCTACTTGGGGTCCCTCCGGATCTTCGCCGGCGCGCCGTGGGAGGAGATGGCCGGTCGGCTCGTCTCGTCCGTCCGGGACCTGGTCACCGCCCACTCCAACGAGTTCCTCCGGGTGCGGGCCGTGGGGGTGGAGGTGGGTGGGGCGGCCACCATCCTCCCTTCGGCCCCCAACCCCCACCTGCCGGCCCTGGCCGCCATGCTCGTCCGGGCCGGGGCCCGCTACCTGGGCGACGAGACCGTGAACATCGACCCCGTGCTGCACCGGGTCCACGGGCTCCGGCTGCCCCTGCTCCTCGACACGCGGGACCTAGTCCACTTCCCCGAGCTGCCCCGCCCCCGGGGCCGGAGCCGGCTGCCCGACGCGCCGGAGAAGCTCGGGGCCAAGACGCCCCGGGTCCCCGTTCGACTCGGCGACCTCGCGGGAGGGGACGGGGTGGCCCGGCCCTCCCCGCTCCGGGGCATCGTGTTCCCCGAGTTCCGCCCGGGGGAGCGGACGGAGCTCAGGCCCCTGGGCCGCTCCGAAGGCCTCTTCCGGTTCGTCGAGGCCGCGCTGAACCTTCACATCTGGACGGACCGGGCCCTGGTCCTCATGCGACAGCTCCTGGAGGAGGCGGACGTGCGCCGGCTCGTGGTCGGGTCCCTGCCCGAGGCGGCCGACCTCCTCCTGGCATCCCTGTCGGACCCGTCGTCCTTGGACGGGGGCTGAGCGCGGAGGGAGGCTGACCGTGGACGAAGAGACGTCCGAGCGGAAGCCGCGGCGCGGCGGCTGACTGGACGACTTCGACCCAGGCTGGGTCACCGAAGACGACTACCGGATGCTGTCCGTGGCGTTCACCATCCGCTCGGTGGACGAGGGGCTGGCCGAGGCCTTCCGGTGGCACCTGCAGCCGTTCCACCGGACCACCCCGGCTCCGCACCCGTTCCCAGTGGACATCTTCGTCCAGGAGGAGGACCGGGGCTCCGAGCCCCCCACCTACTCGTTCTTCCTCGCCACCGAGCTCCGGTTCCGGTCGCGGTCCCTGGGCGGGGTCCTGGCCTGGGCCCTCTGGGACCTCCACGCCACCGTCCCCAAGCGGGCCCGGGACTTCCTGCTCCTCCACGCGGGGGCCGTGGCCCGAGAGGGGGGCGCCGTCCTCCTCCCGGGGGCCATGGACGCCGGAAAGTCCTCCCTGGTCCTCGCCCTCCTCCAGGCGGGGTTCGACTACCTCTCGGACGAGGTGGGGGCCCTCGACCCGGTGACCCAGCGGGCGTACCCCTTCGAGAAGCGGATCACCGTGAGCCCCACGGCCATGAGGTTCTTCCCTGAGCTCGAGGAGCGCCTCCAGGACCGCCAGGGGCTCTCCGCGGCGCTCCGGGACCGCTACGTGCGGCCCGAGGACGTGGGACGGGCGGTGGCCGGGCCCGCTCCGGTGCGAGGGGTCGTCTTCGTGTCCTCCGACTGGGAGGGCCCGCCTCGCCTGGACCCTGTGCCTCGGTCTGAGGCCGTGGCCAGGATGGCGGCGGCGAGCTTCAACCTCTACCGCTACGGGGAGCGGGGAGTGGTCCTCCTCTCACGGGTGGCCGCGCAGGCCCCCGCCTTCGAGCTCCGAGGCGGCACGCCCACCGAGCGGGCCGCCCTGGTGAGTGAGCGCCTCGGTTAGCAGCCGCCCGTGGGCCCGGTGTAGGTGGCGACGCCGCCCTCGCAGGTGAAGTTGTTCGGGTCGCACAGTCCGGGATTGCAACAGGGATTGTCCCCGCCCTCGCCGACCGGGCAGTAGAGCTGGCAGGGCCCCTGGCCGCCGGGCTGGTTCGGGTCCGCATCCGTTCCGTCGCAGGCGTCGCCGGTGCACCCGCTCTGCGTGCACGCGCTCATGCAGCCGCCGCCGTCACGCCCACCCACCGAGTGGAAACAGGCCGTAGGGGTGCCCACGGTCTGGGCGTAGGCCGGGGTGGCCACGATGGTCCGAACCAGTGGGGCCGCCCAGGCCACCGCCGCACCGGTGGCTGCGGCCCTCCGGAGGAACTCCCTGCGGTTGAGCCCCGGCCGCTCGAGGTCCTCGTCCATAGCGGGCCCTCCTTTCCTCCCTCCTCGCTCACCGGGCGGGCGGCCCGGCCGCGTCTTCCACCAGCCCCAGCGCGTCCAGCTCCGCCACGAGGCCACGGACCTCCGCCAGGACCTGGGGCAACTCCAGCCCGAGCTCCTCGGCGATCTCGGCGGCCAGGGTGCGAACGCTGGCCTCCCCCCGACACAGGTGCCAGACGAGGGAGGCCGAGGGGTTCAGGTGGTGGACCAGGCTGGACTGGTCGTCGTAGATGACCACCCCGTCCCCGAGGTCGAGCTCCAGGACCTGGGCCCGCTTCCTCGGGACGTAGTTCTCGGACACCACGGCCGCCGCGGTCTGGCTGGCAGCTCCCTCGTTCGGCCCCATCGCCCACAGTCTGGACGCCCGAGGCGGCCCCGGGGCTCTGCCGTTCGACGTAAATCCGCTACGCCGCGGCCGGAGTTCAGCCGGGGAGTTTCCCAGGGGCTGCCCGGGCTCAGCGGCCGGGCCGGCCCTCGGCCCGCCACGCCCGCTGCCCCGCCGCCATCCGCCCCGCCAGCACGCCCGCCGCCCCTGCGGCCAGGAAGAACTCGGGGTCCCGGTCCAGGGTGCGGCCCATCGTCTCCGCGGGCAGGCCCCGCTCGCGGAGGAGGTCCACGGCGGGCTGCCCGGTGACCTCCACCAGCTGGTGGCGCTCCTCCAGGCGGGCCCCCCGGAGGGCCCGCCACACGGCCTCCCGCCGCTCGCCCTCGAGAGCCGGCACGGCCACGTGCACGGGCACCAGGGCCACCCGGGCCAGGACGGTCAGGGAGTGCGGCGAGACCCCGTAGTGACGGTAGGTGGGGTCGGCGAAGCTCACCCGCAGGGCGGCCACGGGCCTCCCACCCACCGCGTGGGCCGCGACCAGGGCCAGCCCCGAGGCCACGTCCGAGGCTCCCCACCGGGTCTCGGTCCCCACCTTCCCCGGTCCGTCGCCCACCACCGCCACCTCGGCTCCCGCCACGCTCTTCGCCGCGAGGAGCCCGGAGAACACGGTGACCGCCTCCAGGTCCCCACCGAAGGCCTGCCCACAGGTGACCACCCCGTCGAGGAGCCCGGCCTCCCGGACGGCCGCCACCTGGCGGGAGAACGCAAGGGGAAGGGCGGCCCCGTCGGTCATGACGTAGACCACGCGGCGGGCCCCCGCGGCCCGGGCCCCCGCGCAGGCCGCCCCCAGCATCCCGTGCAGGGGCACCCAGACCACGGGGAGCCCCTCGAGGTCCTCCGTCCGGAGGAACGCCTCCCGGTGCGGGCTCCCCGGCTCCTCCACGGCGAGGACCTTGGCCTGGAGGGGCGTGTAGCGGAGCTTCATCACGTGGCCCGCCGGCTCCGGGTCGAGGTCCGGGCCGCCCTCGACCCCCACCACGAAGTGCACCCCGCCCGTCCCCAGCCCCAGGTGGACGGCGGTCGTGTTGAGGAGCACCCGGTCCCCGGGGGCCACCGGCCCCACCAGCCCCGGGTAGGCCACGGCCACGGCCCGGGTCCCCTCCACCTCGACCAGGACCTCCAGGGCCCCGGGCCGCTGGCCCACAACCTCGACCACGGTCCCTCGCCGGAGGCGGATCACCGGGGCATTATGATCGGCCGGATGCACCCGCTGGAGCGCCTGATCAACCTGGTGGCCCTCCTCCTGGAAGCCCGCCGCCCCCTCACCTTCGACCGGATCCGAGAGCTGCTCCCCGCCTACGGACAGCAGGACCCCAACGCCGCCAGGCGGATGTTCGAGCGGGACAAGGAGGTCCTCCGCGAGGTGGGGGTGCCGGTCGAGCTCGCCCCCACCGACGTGTGGGAGGTGGAGCAGGGCTACCGGATCCCCAAGGACCAGTACTACCTGCCCGAGCTCTCCTTCACCGCCGAGGAGGTGTGGGCCCTGTTCGTGGCGGCCCACGCCCCCGGGGAGCAGGGGGAGGCCCTGCACGCCTTCCAGAAGCTCGCCACCGACACCGACGCCAACGTGCTGGCGGCCATGGCCGAGCGGGGGGTGGTGCCCGGCGTGGACGCCTCGGGGCCCCACCTCGGGGCCGTGGCCGACGCCCTGGCCCGCCGGCGGGCGGTCCGGTTCCGCTACCGGCCGGCCCGGGGCACACCGGGGTGGCGGGAGGTGGAACCCTACGCCCTGGTGTTCCGGGGCGGGAACTGGTACCTGGTGGGCCTGGACCGGGGGAGGAGCGACGTGCGGGCCTTCCGCCTCTCCCGGTTCCTCTCCCGGGTGAAGGAGGTGGGGCCCGCGGGCTCACCCCCCGAGGGCTTCGTGGCGGCCCGCTACGTGGAGGCCGGGCCGTGGGGCCTGGGCCGGCCCGCCTTCACGGCCCGGGTGTCGTTCAGCCCCAAGGTGGCCTGGTGGGCGGCCCCGTCCGCCCCCGGGTCCCGGATCCTCCGGACGCGCAGGGACGGCTGGGTGGAGGTGGAGGTCCCGGCCGCCGAAAGCGAGACCTTCGTCTCCTGGGTCCTCTCGTTCGGGCCCGACGCGAGGCTCTCGTCCCCCCGCGCCCTGCGCGACCAGCTCGTGGCCCGGCTGGAGGCGCTCGTTGGCTAGGGTCGCCACCGGGGGAGCCGGAGGGACCGCCGCCCGTGAGGCCGCGGCCCGCGAGGCGGCCGGCGGGGGCGGGCGGGGCGAGGCCCGGGCCCGGCGGGCCCGGGAGCGACAGACGGCCCGGACCTCCGAGCGCCTCCGCCGGCTCCTCGTGGTCGTCCCCTACCTGGTCCGCCACCCCGGGACCAGGGTGGACGAGGTCTGCCGGCTCTTCGGGGTGACCGAACGGGAGCTCCTTGAGGACCTCAACCTCCTGTTCGTCTCCGGCCTCCCTCCCTACGGCCCGGGCGACCTCATCGACGTCCAGGTGGAAGGGGGCCGGGTGTGGATCCGCATGGCCGACTACTTCTCCCGGCCCGTGCGCCTGACCCGCTCGGAGGCGCTGGCCCTCTACCTGCGAGGGAAGGCCCTCCTCGGGGCGCCGGGCCTGGAGGAGGCCCCCGCCCTGGCCTCCGCCCTCGCCAAGATCGAGGAGCGCATGGGCCGGGAGACCCTCCAGAGCCTGGCCGGCCGGGTGGAGGTAGGGGCCGGGGGCCACACCGCCCGGGCCCTGGCCGCCGTCCGCCGGGCCGTGGCCCGCCGGGAGCGGCTGGAGGTGGACTACTACACGGCGGCCCGGGACGAGCTCACCACCCGCCGCATCGACCCCGAGCACGTCTTCTCGGCCCTGGGGAACTGGTACGTGGTGGCCTGGGACCACCGCTCCGGAGAGGAGCGGCTGTTCCGGGCGGACCGGATCCGGGCCGTGCGGGTGACGGGAGAGCGGTTCCAGCCCCGGGGCCTGGCGGGGCCCGGCCGCCCCCTCTACACCCGGACCGAACGCGACATCCCAGTCCGGCTCCTCCTGCGCCCCGGGGCCCGGTGGGTGGCCGAGTACTACGCCACGGAGTCCCGCGCGGAGCGGGAGGACGGGGCCCTGGAAGTCGTCCTGCCCACCAAGGACCTGCCCTGGGTGGCCAAGCTCGTCCTGCGCCTGGGGGGCGAGGCCCAGGTCATCGAGCCGCCCGAGCTCCGGTCCATGGTGCGGGACGTGGCCCGCCGGACGCTCCAGCTCTACCGGCGGGCCCCCTCGTGAGGGCCCCGGACCCGGGGCGCCTCCTCGACCGGGTGGGGCTGGGGCTGGCCGCGGCGGCGGCGGGGTGGGTGCTCCTGGCCTGGGCCAGGAGGGGCGGGGACCCGACGGGCCAGGTGGTCGTGCTCCTGGCCTCGGCCGGGGCCCTCCTGGCGGCCCGGGCCGTCAGCTCGCTCCGGCCGTGGCTGGTCCCCCTCGCGGTGGTGGTGACGGCCGTCGCGCTCGTCCTCACCGACCCCACCGGGGTGTACTCGGCCCGCCCCACGGCCGGTCCCTTCGGCTCCTCCAGCCTGACCGCGGCGTTCTTCCTCCAGGCGGCTCTGGCCGCCGCACTCGTGGCCACGGAGACCGCAGCCCGGGCCGCCCGGGTGGGGGGCACGCTGGCTGCCGTCGCGTTCGCCGCGGTCCCGTTCCTCACCCAGACGAAGTCCTCCGCGGTCGTCCTGGCCCTGGGAGCCATGGCCGTGGGCCCCTCGCTCCGACGGGCCCGTCGCGGGACCGGGCTCCTCGCCGCGCCCACCGCCTTCCTCCTCGCCCTGGCCACCTCGGTGCTGCTGGCGGCGACCCACCGACCGGGCGTCGAGCCGTCTCCCATTCGGCGGGCCGTCGGCGTCGCCCTCACGGAGCGACGCGTCGCCCACTGGCACGACGCCTACCTCCTCATGACCCGGCACCCGACGTTCGGCGTGGGTCCCGGCCGGTACGCGGCGTTCAGTCCGACGGCCCGCCTGGACCCCGACGCGCCGTGGGCCCACCACGAATTCCTCCAGCAGGGGGCGGAGACGGGGGTGGCCGGGTTCGTCCTCCTCGCGGCGCTGCCCGGGTGGGCGTTCCTTCGCCTGGCGGCAGCCTTCGGGGCTGCCCGCACGGTCCGGAGGGCGACGCCCACCTCCCTGGCCCTCGCCGCCCTGGGCGTGGCCGCCCTGGGCATCCACGGCTGCCTGGAGCACGTCCTCGGCCAGCCCGGGGTGGCCGCGGTCACCGCGGCCCTCGTCGGCGCCGCCACCGCCCGCCGCTCGGGGCGTGGAACCTCGACCCCGGCCTGAACCGGACCGCCGCCGCGGCGGCCCACCCACGCCGGCCCACGTCCTCAAGCGGCTCTCGGGGCCCGCCGATACGGCAGGTGTCATGACCATGATCAGGACGACGTGCCCGGGATGCGGGGAGGTGGACCTCAGGCCGGACGCCGTGTCCCTCTCCGTGGAGAGCCCGGGCAGGGACGGTGTCTACCGGTTCACCTGCCCCCGCTGCGGGGAGCTCGTGGAGAAGCCGGCGGACCGGAAGATCGTCGCCCTGCTCCTGTCGGCGGGGGTGGAGTTCGAGGGGGCCCGCCACCCCCAGGGGAGGGGCCGACCGGGGTCAGGGGGGAGCGGAGGCCCCGGGGAGCCCCGCCGGCCATGGCCGGAGGCCCGGCCCGGCGGGCCGCCGTTCACGGCCGACGACGTCATCGACTTCCACCTTCTGCTCTGGGACGACGAGCGGCTCTACCGGGCCCTCCCTCGGGACTGACCGCGGGCCACCGTGCGCCCCTCTGTTCGGGTCCCCCTCCGCCCGGGGCCCCCTGCTATCCTCGCCCCGTGGCGGTCACGGTGGCGGCACTCCTCTCCACGTCCGTGGCGGTGCTCCTCGTGGTGGCGATCGCCCTCGTCCGGCAGGCCCGGCGCCTCACCGGCGCCCTAGAGCGGTTCCGAGAGGAGGTCGACCCGCTCGTCCAGGAGATCCGGGCCGACGCCGACCGGGCCCGCGACCGCCTGGAGGCCTTGTCCTCCCCCTGGGCCCTGCGCCGTGCGTCCCGGGCGGGGCGGAAGGCCGGGCTAGAATAGCTGCCGACGGGAAGCCAGCCGGCGGCCTGGCCGGAGGGGCGGCGTGTTCAACATCGGACCCACCGAGCTCATCGTCATCCTGATCATCGCCCTCATCGTGTTCGGGCCGCGTCGGCTCCCCGAGGTGGGCCGGGCCATCGGGCGGTCCCTGCGCGAGCTCCGTCGGGCCTCCACCGACCTCCGGGAGGAGCTGGAACGGGACCTGAGCCTCGAGGAGGACGACGCCAGCCACCGCCCCGGGCGCTCCACGCGGCCCAACCCCTCGCCCGCCCCACGGCCGGCCCCCGGGTCCGCGGCGGGGGACGACCGGGAGGTCTACCCTGACGGCGAGGCCACCGGGGCCCGCTGAGCTCGGGGCCCCGGCTCTTCGGAGAAGGGGGGCTCCGTGGCCCTGAACCTGAGGCGGCGCCGCCGGGACCCGACGGCCACCATGACGGTGGTCGAGCACCTGGAGGAGCTCCGCAACCGCCTGATCGTCTCGGTGGCGGCCGTGGGACTGGGGATGGTGGGGGCCTGGTTCCTCTACCAGCCCGTCTTCAACCTGCTCTCCGACCCCTACTGCGACTTCATGCGGGCCCACCCCCAGCTCGCCTTCGACCCCCAGGACCCCTGCAAGCTCGTGTTCACCTCCGTGGTGGAGCCCTTCCTCATCAAGGTCAAGGCGGTGGCCTTCCTGGGCCTGGTCCTGGCCCTCCCCGTCGTCCTGTACCAGTTCTGGCGGTTCGTGACCCCGGGCCTCACCCAGCGGGAGCGGCGGTACGCGGTGCCCTTCGTCGTGGCCTCCCTGGTCCTCTTCGCCCTGGGCGGGTGGTTCGCCCTGGTGACCCTCCCCCGGGGCCTGTCCTTCCTGCTCGGGTTCGCCGGCACCACCCGGGTGGCCTCCGTGGTCACCATCGGCAAGTACCTGGGGTTCGTCATGCTGCTCATCCTGGCCTTCGGGGTGGCCTTCGAGTTCCCCGTGGTCCTCGTGTCGCTCCAGCTGGTGGGGGTCCTCAGCACGGCCACGCTCCGGCGGTGGCGCCGCTACGCCTGGCTCCTGGTGGCCGTTCTGGCCGCGGTCATCACCCCGAGCCAGGACTGGTTCACGATGGTCGCGCTCATGCTGCCCCTGGTGGTCTTCTACGAGCTCTCGATCCTCATCGGACGGGCCTTCAAGCGCTGAGCGCGGCCGACGGGCCACCTCGTGGCCACCCAAGCGGGCGACCCAGAGGCCCTCGGGAATCCGTACGCAACATACGGCGATCGGACGATTGGGCCGCGGAGGCCGCAGGGTACTGTGGAGGGCCAAGGAGGCAACGGGGTCGGGCGACATGGTTGGAGTGATCCTCGCGCTCCTCGCCCAGGGCGAGCTCTATCCTCCGGTCCCCGGAGGAGGGCCTGCGGGGCCCCCCGGGGGGCCGCTCCCCCCCGGAGGCGTGCCCGCGGGCCCCGAGCTCCCCTTCACCGGCTCGGACATCACGGTGGGCATGCTCCTCGTGGGGATCCTGGTCCTCGTGGGGATGGCCCTCCTGCTCCTCAGCCGGCGGAGGAGGGCTGCCGGGGCCGAATAACGCGGTGGCCACGGCCAGGCCGCTCACGGAGAGCGCGCCAGGGCGGGCTCGGATCCGGCGCTGGAATGCGCTTCGGGTCGCGGGCGTGGTCTGTCTGGTGGCCGCCGGTACCGTCCTCGGCTACCAGGCGTGGCTGTTCTGGGGGACGGGCCTTCACACCGCCCGGGCCCAGCGCCTGCTCCGGGCGGAGATCCAGCGCCAGCTGCAGGAACCCTCGGCCCCCAACCCCCTCCCGGCCCGGAAAGACCGGAAGGCGCCCGAGCCGGTCCCCGTCCACTTCGACGAGGGAGACCCGGTGGCCATCCTCCGCATCCCCCGCATCGGCCTGGACACGGTGGTGGTGGAGGGGACCAGCCCGGAAGTCCTCACCATGGGGCCCGGGCGCTACCTGGGCTCCGCCTACCCCTGGGACCAGGCAGGACGCGTGGCGATCTCCGGCCACCGAACGACCTACCTCCGGCCCTTCTGGGACCTGGACAAGCTGCGACCCGGCGACCCTATCGTCCTCGTCACGAGATTCGGGACCTACCGGTACCGGGTGACGCGCTCGGCCGTGGTGGACCCTGACGACCTGTGGGTCCTCCGCCAGACCAGGGAGCCCACCCTCGTCCTCACCACGTGCACCCCTCGGTTCTTCTCGTTCCACCGCCTGGTCGTCTTCGCGGAGCGGTGAGGTCGCTCGAACGAGGCCCGCGGTGAAGCAGCTGGAAGCGCCGGTGCGGGAGGAGGCGGACCCCAGGGCGTCCGAGGCTGGCCCGGGCCGCCGGCCCGGACGCCTGCGGTGGGTCGTCCTCGGTGCCATCCTCGTGGCGGCGGTCGTGGGGGGCCTCTCGGCCCTGGAGGCTCTCCGGGTAGGGGCGGGGCTCCGGGAGGGGGAGCGGGCCCTCCGCGCGGGCCGGGAGGCGCTCGTGGACGGGGCCCTCGACGACGCGGCTCGCTCCTTCCGGCGAGCCGCCCAGGCCTTCCTCGGGGCCCGCCGGACGGGGTTCCTCCTGCGGGCCTGGGCCGGGGTCCCCCTGGCCGGGCGGACCCCGGATGGCCTGTTGGTCCTGGCGGAGACGGGGGAGCGGGCGGGGCGGGCTGCCGCCGAGCTCGCCGGGGCCGTGGCCGAGCTCCCGGGCGGCCTGGCCTCGGTGGCCCCGAGGGGCGGACGGATCCCGGTCGGGGTCCTGGAGCGGCTCGAGGGCCCCGTGGCCCGGGCCAGCGCCCTGCTCGGGGAGTCGAAGGCGGCCGCGGACCACCTGCCCACGAGCTGGGTCCCGCCCCCGCTGGCGGAGGCGGCGCGGACCGTGCAGCGGGAGCTCGGAGAGCTCGAACCTCGGGTGCGAGGGCTGGCCATGCTTTTGCGCTCGCTTCCCGCCCTGGCCGGGACCGACGGCCCGCGGCGCTACTTCGTGGGCGGCCAGAACTCTGCCGAACTCCGGGGGACGGGCGGGCTCATCGGCAACTTCGGCGTGCTCACGGTGCACCGGGGATGGCTGCGGGTGGGCGAGTTCCGCTCCATCCTGGAGCTCCCCACGCTCCCCGCGGAGGAGGCCCCGAGCCCCTCCGAGGACTTCGATGCCCTCTACAGCGGCTTCGGCGGGGGCGGGTTCTGGCCCAACATCAACATGACCCCGGACGCGCCCACCGCGGCCGGCCTCATCGAGGCCCTGTACCGACGGGTCACCGGCCAGCGCCTGGATGGCACCATCCTCATCGACCTGCAGGGCACGGCCCTGCTCCTCGAGGCCACGGGACCGGTGCAGGTGCCCGAGCTCAAGGTGACCCTCTCGGCCGCGGACTTCGTGCCCTTCGTGGCCCAGGCCAGGTACCTCCGTCCCGGCCGCGGGCCGCACCCCGCGGAGGCTCTCATCGCGGAGGCCATCTGGCGACGGCTCCTCGACGGGACGGAGCCGGAGGCGGCGCTCCGGGCGTTGGTCCGCGCGGCGACCGAGGGCCACCTCGTGGTCCACTCCGCGCACCCGGACCTCCAGGAGGCGCTCCGATTGCTCGGGGTGGCGGGAGCGGTCGAGCCCCGGCAGGGCGACTTCGTGGGCGTGGTCCTCAACAACGCCGCCGGGAACAAGGTCGACTACTACCTGCGGCAGACCCTCCGCTACGACGTGTCCCTGGAGCCCGGAGGGCTCGCCAGCGTCACCCTCAGGGTCCGACTGTGGAACGGGGCCCCGCGGGGCGCCCGGCCCAGCTACGCCCTCGGTCCCCACCCGAACGTCCGGGTGGGGGGCCGGCCCCTGGAGCCGGGGGAGGACCGCCTTTTCCTGACCGTCTATTGCCCCCGACTGTGCTCGTTCCGCTCGGCCACGGTGGACGGGCGGCCCCTGGAGGTGGGGGGGTACCGCGAGCTCGGCCTCACCGTCCTCACGAGCTGGGTCTCGGTCAAGCCGCAGCGGTCGGCGGAGGTGGTGTTCCGCTACCAGGTGGGGGACGTCTGGGGAGAGGGCCCGACGGGCGGCCAGTACCGTCTCCGCCTCTACGTGCAGCCCCAGCTCCACGCGTCCGGCGAGGTGCGGGTGATCCCCCCGCCCGGCATGGAGGTGCCGGGGGTCCCCGAAGGGGCGGAGCCGGGGTCGGGGTCGGTGAGCTGGCGGGGCCCGCTCGGCGGTGTCCGGGACGTGGACGTGGCCTTCCGCCGGCCGCTCCTCGAGCGGCTGTGGCGGCGGATCCTGGAGTTCCTCGCCCGTCCCGTCGTCCGGCTCTGAGGGAGCCTGCCGGAAGCTCAGCGCAGGAAGGCCGCCCCCGGCTCCGCGTCGCCCAGGGAGGAACCCGACCGCTGGGGCTGGGACCGGCGGAGGGCGGGCTCCAGGCGGCGGAGCAGCGTCTTGGGGTCGGTCCGGGCCCCGTAGGCGATGACCTCCACGTCGCCGGCACGGAGGGTGATGACGTCGGAGTCGAAGTCCCCTCGCCGGGTCCGGATGTCCCGCACGAACTCGGTGACCGCCCGACGCTCCGGCTCCTCCACCAGGCTCAGGCGGTTGAGGTCCAGCACCACCTCCACCCCTCGCTGGGGGTTGAGGCGGTCCAGGATGCGGCCCAGGAGCCGGTCGGCGGGGACGCGATAGAGGCTGCTCAGCTCGCAGAACCGGCGGAGGGAGATGCTCCGCTCCCCCCGCTCGTAGCCCCCGAGCACCGAGGGTTTGAACCGACCGCGGGAGCGGGCCTCGACCTGGCGAAGCGTGAGGCCCTGTTCTCGCCGGACCTCGCGCAGGGTCTGCCCCACCGCAAGAGCGAACCGGTCCGCCACCTGACCTCGTCTCGTCGCATCGCGGGCACCCGCGCCCCCGCAGGATACTCCCGGCTCTCGGGCAGATGCGAAACCTGCGAGCGGTAACTTTTCTACGCTCTGCCAGGAGGCGTTCCGTACTGGGTCCTGACGCGCTCCGCGTCTTCGCCGCTTGCGCCGCTGCGCCTCGACGCTCCCACAGGACCAGGTTTCGACCAGTGTTACCTGGGAAAACACCTCGTTGAACTGACCCTTTACAGGAACGCGCTCCGCGCTCTAGACTTAGCCTCCCAGCAGGGCGCTCAAGGGGGGGTTCAGGTGCGTAGCCGCAGCCGAGGGCAGGTCACGGCCTCGCCTCGCGACCGCGACGGTCAGCCGCCCAGGGACGCGACGGACCGGCTCCGTCGGGTGCGCGCGCAAGGCCACGACCACGATCCGGGGGCGGGCGCCCGTCTGGCAGCGGACCAGGCGCTTGCCCTGGTCCGGTCCGTCACCACGGCCCGGAGCCATCGGACCGCCGTGCGGGCCTTGCTCAGGCTGTTCGCCCAGGCCCACGGCCTGCCCTTGGGGGCGTGGACGCGCTCCGGGGGAGGAGCGTTCTCCCTGGTCGACGTGGTCGGCCTGGGTCGGCGGGGGACGGCCCGCGTTCGCCGCGACCTCCACACGGTGGTCGACCCCAGAGAGTCCGAGTGGGCCCGACTGCTCCTCCTGCGAGGGTTCGCGGCCGCCGCCGGGTGGTCGAAGGCGGAGCTCGCAGCCCGGGGAGACGTGCTGGTCGTGGCCGCCTTGCCCGGCTCCTACCGCTTGTCCCGGGAAGAACTCGCCCAGATGGCCTCCGTGGTCAACGAGACGCTGGCCCGGCTGGACCTCATGCGGCGCCGGGAGCGGAGGAAGCAGGACCTCGACCTGGCCCTGGCGCTCATGGCCCACGAGGTCCGGGCCCCCCTGGCCGCCGTGCGGGCCGCCCTGGACCGGCTGCTGGTCGCCGAACCCGAGCCCGCCGCCCGGCGGGACCTCCTCCAGCGGTCCCGACGGGAGCTCGGGGAGCTGGCGGAGCTCGCCGACACCCTCCTGCGGTGGGCCTCGGGCCTGGGGTCCCTCCGGCGGCGCCGGGTGAGCCTCGGGCGGGTCGCCGTCGAGGCCGTACGCTCGTCCCTGAACGGCGAGGGGAAGGACCGGGTCAGGGTGGACGTCCCGCCGGGCCTCCTCATCACGGCCGACCGACGCCACCTGCGCACGGCCCTGGCCAACGTGGTCCGGAACGCCCTCACCTATTCCCCGTGCGGCGGGGAGATCAGGGTCACGGCCGGGCCGGCGGGGGACGTGGTCCGGCTGAGGGTGGAGGACCAGGGCCCCGGGGTCCCCCCGGAGGAACGGGAGGCCATATTCGAGCCCTTCGTCAGGGGCGGGACCGCCCAGGGCACGGTGGGAAGCGGACTGGGCCTGTTCCTGGCCCGCCGGATCATCGAGGCCCACCGGGGCTCCATCCGGGTCGACGGGGACGGACCAGGGACCGTCTTCGAGATCGAGCTGCCGCGGGTCAGCGTGGACGGACGGCGGCGGGTGGACCACGGTGTCGCCTGAAGCGGCCAGGTCCGGCGCGGTCGGGGACCCGGAGCCCTCCGACCCCCTTGTCGGGTGTCGGGTCCTCATCGTCGACGACCACCAGCTGTTCGCGGAGACCATCCGGTGGCTCATGGAGCGCCACGGGATGGTGGTGGGCCTGGCCTCCGAGCCAGGCGAGGCCCTGCACCGTTGCCGGCAGGACCGACCGGACCTGGTCCTCCTCGACCTGGGCCTCCCCGGGGCCGACGGCATCGCCCTGGGCCGGGCCATCCTGGAGGAGTCCCCGGAGACGAAGGTGATCGTGGTCACGGCCCTTCGGGATCCCCGGATGGTCAAGGAGGCCCTCCGGGCTGGCTTCCACGGTTACCTCACCAAGGACCTCTCCCTCTCGCGGTTCGTCGACTCCCTCCGTGCCGCCCTGGCCGACCAGGTCGTGATCCCCCAGCCGCTGGCCCGGGCGGCCTCGGCCCGGGAAGGTCGCCGTGAGGCCCCCGAGGCGCTGCTCGCCGAACAGCTGACCCCCAGGGAGCGAGAGGTGCTGGCCCTCCTCGCCCAGGGGGCCACCGGCCAGGCCATCGCCCGGCGCCTGTCCATCACCCACAACACCGTCCGGTCTCACGTCCAGAGCATCCTCAACAAGCTCCAGGTGGGGTCCAGGCTGGAGGCGGTCGCCTTCGCCATCCGGAACGGGCTGCTCGAGGCCCCAGGCTCCACGGACTGACCCATTCCGCCGAACCGCGGCCGCCGGCCTGCCGGAGCCGCCAGCCGACCCTCCAGGGCTCGCCGCTCGGTTCCGATGCTTCTCTCGAGATGTCGCCGTCGGGCTCGGCCCGCCTGCGGGCCGTCGTCGCCCTCTCCGCCGCCGGCGGGGGGATCCACCTGGCCGTGGTCCAGGAGCACCTCCGCGAGGGGTGGCTCACGGGCCTGTTCTTCGTGGTCGTGGGGACAGGGCAGCTCGTGTGGGCGGCCCTCGTGGCCGCGGACCCCTCCCGCCTCCTCCTCGCGTCCGGCGTGGCCGCCAACGCTGCGGTGGTCGGCCTGTGGCTCGCGTCGAGGACGGTGGGCCTGCCCCTCGGAGCCCATCCGGGGGCGGCCGAACCCGTGGGCCTGGCCGACCTGCTCGCCTCCGCCTTCGAGGTCGGGGTGGTCTGGGGGGGCCTTGCGCTGGCCCTCCCGGGGCACGGCCGCCCGGCGAGGGCCGACGCCCGAGCTGCGGCCAAGGGGAGCCAGCGCGGCTCCTCCCTGCGACCGCTGCCCCGGTGGGTCACGGTCCGGGAGGCCACCCTCCTCACGGGAACCTCCGAGGAGACCGTCCGGAGCTGGGTCCGGCAGGGCCGGGTGGCCGCCCGGACGCTGACCCTGCGCGCCTCGGGCCTCACCCTGGTCCGGAGCGACGACCTCGTCGCGCTGGTCCCCGTGGACCTGGCGGCCTGGGGCTTCGGCCGGCCCGCGCTTCCCGCGGCAAGCCCTCGAGCCCCACGCTCCGCTCCTCCGGTCCTCTCCCGGGCCGGGGCCTGGGCGCTCGCTGCCGCCTGCCTCTTCGGGGCCACCGCCGGGGGCCTCGTGGTCACCGAGCGCCTCGTCTCGGGGGCCGAAGGGGGCGCGGGGGTCGCGGGGGAGAGGCACGGAGGGAGCCACCACGCCGGGGCCGAAGCCCCCGGCGCCGCGGACCACTCCGCCTCCGGGGCCCACCG
>DATLZQ010000103.1:0-9656 GCA_035573915.1 Actinomycetota bacterium
GGCCGCCTCCCCCCGGGCTGCCCTGGCCGGCGGAGCGGCCTGCCGGGCGGCGTCCGCGGGCTCCTCGGGCCGGACCCGACGGCGGTCCGTGACCTTCACCCGCGGCCGCTCGGCCTCCTCGTCCTCCCGTCGCCGCACGTCGCGCTCGCTCATGGCCTCACCCCGGTCACGCGCTACGGCCGTTCGGGCCGGGCCCCTCAGGAGCCGCCGCCCTCGTCTACGACCTCGCCCTCCACGACCTCCCCGCCGCCCGAGGAGGCCTGGGGGCCGGAGCTCCCGCCGCCCGCGGCCTGGCCCGGGGCGGCCTGGCGGGCGGCGTACATGGCCTGACCCACCCGCTGGAAGGCCTGCATGAGCTCCTCGGTGGCCCGCCGGATCCGGTTCACGTCGTCGCCCTTGAGGGCCTCCTTGACCTCGGCGTTGGCCCGCTCGAGCGCCTCCCGGTCGGCCTGGGGGATACGGTCGCCGTATTCCTTGAGGGCCTTGTCCACCTGGTAGGAGAGGTTGTCGGCGTTGTTGCGGACCTCGGCCGCCTCCCGCCGGCGGCGATCCTCCTCCGCGAACCGCTCGGCCTCCTTGATCATCCGCTCGATCTCCTCCTTGGGCAGGGCCGTGCCGCCCGTGATGGTCATGGCCTGCTCCTTGCCGGTAGCCAGGTCCTTGGCGGAGACGTTCACGATCCCGTTGGCGTCGATGTCGAAGGTCACCTCGATCTGGGGGACTCCCCGGGGCGCGGGGGGAATGCCCATGAGGTGGAACTTGCCCAGGGAGCGGACCCCCGGCGAGTAGACGGTCTCCGCCTCCCCCTGGAGGACGTGGACCTCCACCGTGGTCTGGTTGTCCTCGGCGGTGGTGAAGATCTCGCTGCGGCGGGTGGGGATGGTCGTGTTGCGCTCGATGAGCTTGGTGAAGATGCCGCCCTTGGTCTCCACCCCCAGCGAGAGCGGGGTGACGTCGAGCAGCAGGACGTCCTTGACGTCCCCCTTGAGGACCCCGGCCTGGATGGCGGCGCCCACCGCCACGACCTCGTCGGGGTTCACTCCCTTGTGGGGCTCCTTGCCCCCGGTGAGCTCACGGACCAGGTTCTGGATCATGGGCATCCGGGTGGCCCCGCCCACCAGGATTACGTGGTCGATGCGGTCCACGGGCTTGCCCCAGTCCTTGACCGCCTGGTGGAAGGGCCCCTTGCAGGCCTCCACCAGGTCCTCGGTCATCCGCTCGAACTCGCTTCTCGTGAGCTTCATCTCCAGGTGCAGCGGGCCCTCCGCGGTGGCCGTGATGAAGGGCAGGTTGATCGTGGTCTCCAGGACCTGGGAGAGCTCGATCTTGGCCTTCTCTGCGGCCTCCTTGAGCCGCTGCATGGCCATCCGGTCCTTGGAGAGGTCCACGCCGTGGGCGTTCTTGAACTCCCGGACCATCCAGTCGATGATCCGCTGGTCCCAGTCGTCGCCCCCCAGGTGGGTGTTGCCCGAGGTGGCCTTGACCTCGAACACCCCTTCCCCAATCTCGAGCAGGGAGACGTCGAAGGTCCCCCCGCCCAGGTCGAAGACGAGGACCGTCTCGTCCTTGCGCTTGTCCAGCCCGTAGGCCAGGGCGGCCGCCGTGGGCTCGTTGATGATCCGCAGGACCTCCAGCCCGGCGATCTGGCCCGCCTCCTTGGTGGCCTGGCGCTGGGCGTCGTCGAAGTAGGCCGGGACGGTGATCACGGCCTGGGTGATCTGGTCCCCCAGGTAGGCCTCGGCGTCCCGCTTGAGCTTCATCAGGATCTGGGCGGAGATCTCCTGGGGCGTCCACTTCTTCCCGTCGACCTCGAGGAACCAGTCCTTCCGCCCCATCTGCCGCTTGATGGACCGGACGGTCCGCTCGGGGTTGGTGATGGCCTGCCGCTTGGCGACCTCCCCGACCAGGATCTCCCCGGTCTTGGAGAAAGCCACCACCGAGGGGGTGATCCTCGAGCCCTCGGCGTTGGGGATCACCACCGGTTCGCCCGCCTCGAGGACGGCCACCACCGAGTTGGTCGTCCCCAGGTCGATTCCCACAGCTCGCGGCATCGGTCGTCCTCCTCCCACTCGACGGTCCGAACGGTGTTACGCTTAGTGCACTGGCAAGATAAAGTTTGAGTACTAGACTGTCAACGCGGCCGATGGCGGGGGCGAGGCGAGCGAGGCCCGGGTCCCATTGAATCACCTCCCGGCCCCGCCGATAATGAGGGTCCCCGGGTCACCGTGGACCGGAGGGCGAGGGCCGCGCGGGGCGGTCGGGCCGCGGGCCTCCCGGCGGAGGTGAGGTGGGCGTGTTCGGGACCCGCAGGGGCGTCCTCGAGCGGATGTTGGCGGAGCGGGAACGGATGCTCCGGGAGGCGGAAGCTCGGGCCCGGGCCGCCGAGTCGCAGGCCTCCAGGCTGGAGCAGGAGGTCTCGGCCATGAGGGAGGAGAGCGCCCGGGTGGAGGAGCAGCTTCAATGGCTCCGGGAGAAGCTCGAGGAGCTCGTCCAGCGGGCCGAGACGCGGGAGGAGGCGGCGGCCACGCCCCCGGGGGCCGCGGGCGCGCCGGCCGAGGCCCCGGCGGCCAGGGGGCCCGCAGAGGCCCTGCCGGAAGGGGCCTCCCGGTTCCTCACCGAGGAGATCCCCACCATCCTGGCCGCCGCCCAGGCCTCGGCCGCCCGGATCGTAGAGGGCGCTCAGCGGGCGGCCGAACAGCAGATCGCCGAGGCCCGCCGGGCCTGGGAGGGGGTCCAGCAGGAGGTGGCTCGGCTCCGGACCTGGCGGGAACAGGTAGAGCCGCTCATCAGGACGATCCAGGCCGAGGTCCAGGAGGCCCGGGCCCGCATCGAGGAGGTGCCGGCCCGGATCCAACAGGCCCTGGCCCCCGTGGCCGACGTCATCTCGGCCATGGACGGCAAGCTGGAGGAGCTGGCCGAGGCCGCCACCCCGCCACCCGCCACCATGCCGTGGGGGCTGGCGACGGAGCCGGGGGGAGCCCCGGAGGCGGAGGGACCCGCCCAGCGGGCCGGGCCCGAGCCCACCGAGGGACCCTCGTAGCGCCGCGGCGGGCTGGCGCCGCCGCCGGTAGGATGGGGCCCGGGACCCGCCGTCGGGTGGGCGGGCCGGCGCAGGGAGGAAGAGGGAGGCCTCGGTGACCGTGGCCTACATCCTGATCCAGACCCAGGTGGGCAAGCCGCTGGAGGTGGCCCGGGAGGCGGCCCGGGTGGAGGGCGTCCTCTCCGCCGAGGCCGTCACGGGGCCCTACGACGTGATCGCCCGGGCGGAGGCCAGGGACCTGGACCTCCTGGCCCGGACGGTGCTGAGCAGGATCCAGGAGATCGACGGGGTGACCCGGACGCTCACCTGCCCGGTGGTGCACCTCTAGGATGGCCCCCCACCTCCCCGCCGGACCGGTGCTGGCCTCCGGCCTGCTCGGCCCGCTCGCCCTCCTGGCCCTGGCGGGGGCGGCCGTGGCCGTGTTCTCCCGCCGGGCCCTCCTGCTCTACCGGCTGGCCCGGCTGGGCCGGCCGGCCCGCCGCTTCGACCGGCTGCCGGCCCGGCTGGAGGAGGAGCTGGTCGTGGTCCTGGGCCAGCGCAAGCTCCTGCAGCGGCTGGGCCCGGGCCTCATGCACGCCTTCATCTTCTGGGGGTTCCTGGTCCTCCTCACCACCATCGCCGAGGCCGTGGGGGAGGTCTTCCGGCCGGACTTCGCCATCCCCCTGGTGGGGAGGACGGGGTGGCTGGGCCTGCTCCAGGACCTGTTCGCCGTCCTGGTCGTGGCCGGCGTGGAGATGGCGGTGTTCTTCCGCAAGGTCCGCCGGCCGGAGCGGTTCAAGGGCAGCCACCTCGAGGAGGCCGACTTCATCCTGCTCATGATCCTCGGGGTGGTCTTCACCCTCCTCGCGCTGAACGGGGCCAGGATCGCCTTGGGCCTCAACGACTCACCGAGGGAGTGGACCCCGGTCAGCTGGCTCGTGTCGCTGGCCTTCCGTCCCATGGACCCCGGGGCCGTGGGCGCCTTCGAGCGGGCCTTCCTGTGGGCCCACCTCGCCATCATCTTCGGGTTCCTCGCCTACATCCCCTACTCCAAGCACCTGCACATCTTCGTCTCCGAGCTCAACGTGTTCTTCACCAAGGCCCGGCCCCGGGGGACCCTGGAGCCGCTCCACCTCGACCTGGAGCGGGCGGGGGAGGAGGTCCGGCTGGGGGTGGGGACGGTGGAGGACCTCACCTGGAAGCAGGTCCTGGACCTGTACTCCTGCACGGAGTGCGGACGCTGCCAGCAGGTCTGCCCGGCGTGGAACACCGGCAAGCCCCTCTCGCCCAAGCTCCTCGTCATGAACCTGCGGGACCACCTGCTCGAGGTGGGCCCCGAGATCCTGGAGGCCCGGCGGCGGGGCCGGGAGGTCGAGCGGGTCCCCCTGAACCCCGACGTGGTGGAGGACGAGGTCGTCTGGGACTGCGTGACCTGCGGGGCCTGCGTCCAGGAGTGCCCCGTCAACATCGAGCACATCGACCACATCGTGGACATGCGCCGCCACCTCGTGATGGCGGAGTCCCGCTTCCCCCAGGAGGCCACGGCCCTGCTGCGCAACCTGGAGACCAGCCACAACCCCTGGGGGGCCGACCAGTCGCAGCGGGCGGAGTGGGCCCGGGGCCTTGGGGTCCGGGTCCTCGAGGACGGGCGGGCCCCCGAGTACCTCTACTGGGTGGGGTGCGCGGCCTCCTTCGACGACCGGGCCAAGGGCGTGGCCCGGGCCCTGGCCGCCCTGCTCCAGCGGGCCGCCGTGCCCTTCGCCATCCTCGGCCCCCGCGAGCTCTGCACGGGGGACCCGGCCCGCCGTTTCGGTCACGAGTACCTCTACCAGGAGCTGGCCCGCCGCAACGTGGAGACGCTGCGGGCGGTGGGGGCCAGGAAGGTCCTGGTGAACTGCCCCCACTGCTTCAACACGCTCCGCAACGAGTACCCGGACTTCGGGGGTCGCTACGAGGTCGTCCACCACACCCAGCTCCTGGCCCAGCTCCTCCGGGAGGGGCGGCTCCAGCTGACCCGGGAGGTCCGGGAGCTCCTCACCTACCACGACCCCTGCTACCTCGGGCGCCACAACGGGGTCTACGACGAACCCCGGGACGTCCTGGAACGGGTCCCCGGGCTCTCCACCACCGAGCTCCCCCGGCACCGGGAGCGGGCCTTCTGCTGCGGGGCCGGGGGGTCCCGCATGTGGATGGAGGAGCACGTGGGAAAGCGGATCAACGTGGAGCGGACGGAGGAGGCCATCTCCACGGGAGCCACGGCCCTCGGGGTGGCCTGCCCCTTCTGCCTGATCATGCTGGACGACGGGGCCAAGGCCAAGGGGGAGGCCATCAGGGTAGTGGACGTGGCCCAGGTGGTGGTCGCCGCCGCCGGCCCCCGCCCCTCGCCCTCCCCGGCCGAGGTGGAGGCGGTCGGCGGACCGACCCGGGAGGGGTGGGGGCGGCCCTGACCGTCCTCGGCCCTCCGGGGGAGGACGGGGCCGCGGACCACCCACCCTCCGGTGGGCTCGGCCTCCGGGGGAGACTCAAGGCCCTCGGGCCTTCGACCGATAGGTGGTTCGGTCGAAAGCTTGAACCCGAGGTGGCGGAGCCTAGAATTTGACTTCCCTCGCCACACCGAACGGACGGGGTCCCGCCGACCCGCGGCCCGAGCCTTCCCCACGACGGCAGCGGGGGCCCAGGAGGCGCTCCGGGCTGTGGGCCGTCGAGGGCCCACACGGAGGACGGAGCGCGCGCGACATGAACGCGGGAACCACGAGGGCCCAGGCCTCCGGCCCCTCGTCCCTCGCCCCCGGGCCCGGGGCGGGGACCGAGGGCGGCCGGGAGGCGGGGGCCGACCCCGGGCGGGCGGGACCCTCGCTGGCCCAGGCCACCCGGGTGGCGCGGGCCCTGGCCGCCGTCCTCGACGACCTGGGGTTCGAGACGGCCAGCCTGTTCGCGCCCGGCCCGGGGGCGTGGCAGCTGCTCCACCGGGTCGGCCCGGTCCGCCCCTGGCACGACCTTTTGGACCCCGGGCTACTGCCCGAGGGCGGGCCCGCGGAGTACCGGGATGCCCGCACCCTCCCCGGCGTGGGCGAGCGCCTGGCCGCCCTGGGCTGCGTCAGCCTGGCCGTGCTGCCCCTCCCCCAGGGGGCCGTCCTGGTCCTGGACGCCTCCCGTCCCCCCCTCCGGGGCGGGTGGGTGGAGCGGGCCCGGCCGTTCCTGGAGCTGGCCGAGGCCCTGGCGGGCCCGTCGTGGCCGGCCCAAGGGGCCCTCCGCTCGCACGCCGAGCTCGCGGCGGTCACCGGGCTGTTCGCAGCCTGCCAGACGCTCCTGTCCCGCCCCGCCTCCACCCTGGACGAGCTCCTGGCCGCGGCGAGGGAGGCGATGGGCGCCCACGAGCTCTTCCTCGTGACCGACCGCCCGGTGGGGGCCGAGGTCCAGGCCCCGGGCCAACCTCCCCGCCGGATCGCCCTCAGCCTCCGGCAGGCCCTGGCCGGGGCCGGGCCCGGCGAGATCCGGCCGGAGACCGGCTCCGCCCTGGCCGCGGCCCTGGGCATGTCTTCCCCGGCCGTGGCCCTGGGCGTGGGCCGGGACCGCCCCTCCCTCGAGGCCCTGGTGGCCGGGTGGCGGGAGGGACCGGCCCTCTCGGCGGCCTCCATGGCCATGGCTGCCGGCGCCGTGTCCACCGCCCGGGCGGCCCTGGTGGCCCGGGATCGGGCGGTCACCGCCCTGGTGGACCGAGAGCGGGCCCGGATGGCCTACGCTCTCCACGACGACCTGGTCCAGACGGTGACCGGGGTAGTCCTCGAGCTGGAGGGGCTCCGACGCCGCATCCAGCAGGACCCGGCCCAGGCCTTGGCCACCCTGGACCGCTCCAAGGGGGAGGTGCGCCGGGCCCTGGCCGAGCTCCGGTCCATGCTCTTCGACCTCACCGCCTCCACCGAGGAGCCGGCCCCGGACCCCGCCACCCTGACCAGGCACCTCGAGGACCTGATCCGGCGGTGGCGGCTCCCGGCCAGGGTGTCCGTCCGGGGCGACCTGTCCGGGGTCTCGGGACGGGTCCGTTCGGCGGCCTACGCCGTCGTCCGCGAGGCCCTGGCCAACGCCGCCAAGCACGCCCCCGGGGCCCGGGTCTCGGTGGAGCTCGAGGTGGCGGGCCCGGAGCTCCTGGTCGCGGTGAGCGACTCGGGGAGGGGGGTCCCCCGAGAGGTCGCCGCCCCTCGGGGCTACCACCTGGGCCTGTCGGCCCTGCGGCGCCGGCTGGCCGAGGTGGGGGGCAACCTGGAGGTCCAGTCGCGGCCGGGCGGAGGCACCCGCCTCCTGGCCCGGCTGCCGGTGGAGGGAGTGACCCCATGAAGGTGCTGCTGGTCGACGACCACCTGCTGGTCCGGCGCAGCCTGGCCCACCTGCTCACGAGCACCGTGGAGGGGATCCAGGTCACGGAGGCGGGCAGCGCCCCCGAGGCCCTCGAGGTCCTCAAGAAGCGGCCCCACGACGTGGCCCTGGTCGACGTCCGCATGCCGGACCAGGACGGGCTCGCGCTGCTCCGGGAGATCCGGGCCAACTGGCCCGACGTGGCGGTGATCATCCTCTCCGGCTACGACAACGGCGAGTACGTGAACCAGGCCCTGCACGAGGGCGCCGCCGGCTACCTGCTCAAGGACACCTCGCCCGAGGACCTGGTGCAGGCGCTCACGGTGGCCCGCTCCGGCAGCGGCAACGTGCTCTCGCCCCGGGCGGTCCGAAACATGTTCGAGGTGTCCAGGGCCCGCCGGGAGGAGCCGGAGGTGCAGCCGAACGACGCGGGGCTCACGAGGCGGGAGCGGGACGTCCTGGCCCTGCTGGCCAAGGGGTGCAGCAACCGGGAGATCTCCCGGCAGCTGTACCTCTCCGAGAAGACCGTCAAGGCCCACCTGGCGGCGGTCTTCCGGAAGCTCGGCGTCACCAACCGCACCCAGGCCGCCATGGCCGCCCTGGCCATGGGCCTGGGCCCCATGCCGGTCCCCCCGGGGCAGCGGGCCGCCGAGGCCGGCCCGCGCTGAAGGGCCGCCCGGCCTAGGCCACGCCAGCCGAACTCCGCCTTTCGGCCCTTGCGCCGGCCTCCCCGACCTGGGTTAATTCGTCCGGGGGGCAGGGCCGCGTGGGGCCTCGCCGCACTGCCGGTCAGGCGTCCTCCGTCCCTGCCCTCGACCTCCCGGCGCACGCGACGTGACGGCACCTGCCCAGCCTCCGCGGTCCGGGGGCCCCCAGGGCCCCTGGCCGCCCCTGCCCACGGCCGACCCCGAGGCCCCCATCCTCCGGGCCGTGGGGCACGCCTTCCGCGCCCCCCACGCCTCGGGTCCGGGGCCCCTGCCCACCGGGACCGGCGGCGGGGCGGGAGCCGGCGGGGAGGTCGCCTCGGCCTCCCCCTACCGGGCCCTCCTCGAGGACCCCGACCCTGAACGGCGGGCCGAGGCGGCCCGGGCCCTGGAGTGGGCTCCCCTCTCCGTCCTGCGGGCCGTCCTCCAGGACCCCGACGACCGGGTCCGGGCGGCCGCGGTCCCGCTGGCGGTGCCCCACGGGCGGGCCGGGTTGCGCCTGCTTCTCCCGCTCCTGGGCGACCGGGCCTTCCCCCTCGCTCAGGCCCGGGCCCTCGCCACCCTCCCGGAGCTCCTGGGGCGGGCCGACCCGGTCCAGCCGGAGGAGGTCCTGGCCGCCGTGGGCAGGCTGGACCCCCCTCCCCTGCCGGTCGAGTGGGAGCCGCTCCGGGCCGTGGCCCGGGCCCTGGGGCGGGACCGGCTGCTCGGCGCGCTCCGGGGGCCCGAGGCGGTCCGCAGCGGGGCGGCCCGGCTCCTGCTGGTGGAGGGGAGCCCCGCCGCGCTCCGGACCCTGGCGGGCCTGGACCTGGACTCCTCGCCCGAGGTCCGCCGGTGCGCGGCGCTGGCGAGGTGGCAGGGACAGGGGCCCTGGATGGGCGAGCTACGCACGGGCGACCCGTGGCCAGGCGCGCCCCCGTCAGGCGAGCCCCCGTCAGGCGAGCCGTGGTTAGGCGAGCGGTGGCCGGAGGCCGAACCTCCCACCGAGGAGCTCCTGGCCTCGCTGGCCCGGGCGCTGACCGACCCCTCCCCAGGGGTCCGGGCGGGAGCGGCGGAGGCCCTGCAGTCCCTGCCCGAGGAGGCCGTCCTCGGGTGGGCCCGCCGGGCCCTTCGGTCCGCGGCGGGCCCGGACGCCACGGCGGCCGCAGCCGCCGTGGGCGTCCTGGGGCTGGCCGGGGCCTCCCGGGAGCTCCTGGAACGGGCCGCCGACACGGACCCGGCGGACCGGGGCCCCTACCTCGAGGCGCTCCGCTCCCTCCACCTGGACGGCCCCGAGCTTCGGCGACTGGTGGCTTCCGTCGACTCCTTCCGTCGCCCCGAGTCGCTCTGGGTCGTCTGGCAGGTGGCCGGCAGCCGCTTCTTGGGGGAGCTCCCCTCCTTCCTCCAGGATCCATTGGGGGCGGCCCGGGCCACAGCGCTCGAGGTGCTCCTGGAGGCCGGGGCTCCCGCGGCCCTCCGGCAGGCCCGGCGGCTCCTCGAGGAGGACCCCTCGCCGGTGGTTCGGGCGGGGGCCGCTCGGGCCCTGGTGGCCGCCGGCGGGGCGGAGGCCCTGGCGGCCCTGGCCGCGGCCCTGACCGACCCCG
>DATLZQ010000104.1:0-38695 GCA_035573915.1 Actinomycetota bacterium
GTGGCGGTGGTCGACACCGGCGTCGACTACACCCACCGGGCCCTGGGGGGCTCGGGCGACGTACGGGCCTACGCCTCCAACGACCCCCGGGCCGTGGAACCCGGGACCTTTCCCACGGCCAAGGTGGTGGGGGGCTTCGACTTCGTGGGGGAGACCTACGACCCCGACGACCCCGCCCACGACGTCCCCGTCCCCGACCGGGACCCCCTGGACCTCCAGGGCCACGGGACCCACGTGGCGGCCACCTGCTGCGGCGTGGGGGCGCCCGGCACCGTGGGCCGGGGGGTGGCCCCCGCCGCCCGCATCCACGCCCTCAAGGTCTTCTCGGAGGCCGGGGCCACCACGGACGACGTCCTCGTGGCGGCCCTGGAGCGGGCCGCCGACCCCAATGGCGACGGCCGGACCGCGGACCACGTCGACGTGGTCTCCCTGTCCCTGGGAGGGGACTACGGCCTGCCCGACGACCCCGCGGCCCGGGCCGCCCGCCGGCTGGTGCGGCTGGGCGTGGTGGTGGTGGCGGCCGCGGGCAACGCGGGGAACCAGCTGGCCGGGGGGTCGGCCTACGCCACCAGCTCCCCGGGCAACGCGCGGGGGGTCATCTCGGTGGGGGCCAGCATCGACCGGTTCGTGGCCACCCGCCTCACGGTGGTGAGCCCCGGCGGGCTCCCCCTCCCCGACGGGGGGATCACGGTCCGCCAGAGGTGGTCGGCGCCGCTCCCGGCCGGGGGGCTCACTGCGGACCTCACCGACGCCCGCCGGCTCGACCTGCCCGAGGACCCCGGGGGGAGCGTGACCCCGGCCGACCGCCAGTTCTGCGACCCGCTCCCCCCGGGCTCCCTGGCGGGGACGGTCCCGGTGGTGTTCAAGGGCCCCACGGATGACGGCGACTGCGCGGGCTCCACCAAGGTCCGCAACGCCCAGGAGGCCGGGGCCCGGGCCGTGGTCCTGCGGTCGGGGTTCGGGGGGCTCCCCTTCGAGCTGGGCAGCGCCGGGGAGGAGGTCTCCATCCCCGCGGTCATGGTGTCGGGCCGAGACGGGGAGGCCCTCCTCCAGGCCCTGAGCCCCTCGCCCCCGCCCTACGACGCGGCCCGGGTGACGGTGAGCCTTGGCGACCAGCCCGTCGAGCTCCCCGAATACCAGGACGCGGTGACCGACTTCACGTCCGAGGGGCCGATCCGCCGGACCAGCCGGCTCAAGCCCGACGTCACGGCCCCGGGGTTCGCCATCCCCTCGGCCGCCGCGGGGACGGGGGACGGAGCGGTGCCGATGTCGGGGACCTCCATGGCCACGCCCCACGTGACGGGGCTGGCCGCCCTCCTCGTCCAGCTCCACCCGGGGTGGTCCCCCGCCCGGATCCGGGCCCTGGTCATGAACCAGGCCACCCCCGCCCTCCGGGGCCCGAACCTGGAGCCCTCGGTCCCGGCCACGGTCATGGGCGCGGGGCGGGTGCAGGCCTACGAGTCGGCCCGGGCCGTCTCCCTGGCCCTGCCTCCCAGCCTCTCCTTCGGGCTCCACCCCCTCGCCGGCCCGCAGCGGCTCACCCGCCGCCTGACCGTGGAGAACCACGACCGGGTCCGCCACCGGTACGCCGTCTCGGGGAGCGGGCGCTACACGGACCTGGACCCCGCGCTGGCCTCGGTCGAGGTCTCCCTCGACGGCGATGGTTTCGGGCCATCCCGGAGGTTCGTCCTGGGGCCGGGGCGGAGCCGCCGGGTGTGGGTCCGGCTCTCCGTGGACCCTTCCCTCATCTCCCCGGCCGAGCAGGAGCTCGGCTGGTACTTCGTCCACCCCAACGTGGACGGACAGGTCGTCATCCGGCAGTCCGAGGGGAGCACGGACACCCTGCGGGTCCCCTGGCACGTGGTGCCGGCCGCAGCGTCGGCCGACCGGGTGGGCCAGGGGCCCCTGGACCTGCGGGCGGGCCCGGCCTCCCTCCCCGTCCTCTCGGGCCCCGCGGCCGGCACCTCCCACGCCGACGTCTACCTCCTGGGGGCCACCGACCCCGTGGACGGGGTGGCCGAGGAGGACATCGTGCGGGTGGGGGTGCGGTCCTTCACCGGGCCCGCCCTCGACGGGAGGGCCGAGGGCGTGCCGCCGGGCACCGACCCCCTCAGCGAACTCCTGGCCCGGGAGGGCCGCCTCGCCGCCCCCCTTACCTGGACGGACTTCCTCGCGGTGGAGGAGCCTCCGGCCGAGCCCGTGGAGTTCGTGGTGGAGACGGCCTCCGTCCACAGCGTGACCGACGTCCTCGAGGTGGACGTCCTGGTGGACGCGGGGGCCGATGGGGTGGTGGCCGACCCCCTGCTCGGGGCCGACTACCTGGTGGTGAAGCTCGCCGTCCCGGGAGGGTTCGTGTGCGTGCTGGACCTCTCCCGGGCCGACCCCTTCTCGTCCTGCATGGCCGTGTACTTCCCCGACTACAGCAGCTACGACTCGGACCTGGTGGGGATCGTGGTGGACGCGAGGGACATCGGGGTGAGCGAGGACCGGCCGGAGTTCAGCTACCTCACCGTTGCCGCCTCCCTGCCCTCGGACTCGGTGCCCCCCCTCGACGTGGCGGGGGAGGTGGACCCCCGGACCGGGACCTACGCTTCGCGGTTCGACCCGGTCCGGCCGGCGCTGGAGGCCCGGCCCCTGGTCTGCGGGGGGTTCTGGGGCGGGCCTCGGTGCGGCCCGGGCTCCCCGGTCCGGGTGGCGAGGGGGTCGGCGGGCCCCGGGGAGGACCCCAGGCTTCTCGTGGTGTTCCCGAACAACCCACCCCCGGCCTCCACCGCCGTCGTGGCCACCCGGACCTAGGGCTCAGGGCGGGGGAGGACCCCGTGCTCCCCCTCGAAGGCCACCACGGCCAGCTCCCCGCCCACGGGGTAGGTGAGGCGGTCGGGGACGAACCCGGGGCCCGAGGCGAAGGCCACCCACCCGGCGAGGGCCTCCCCCGGGGGGACCAGGGCGAACCGGGGCAGGAACCGCTCGCCCCCGAACCGCCCCCGGGCGGGGGCGGGGACGTGGAGGTCCCCGGCCCGGTCCACCAGGACGAAGTTCGCCAGCCGGAAGGGGAGCCGCCGGGGCCGCTCGTTCTGGACGGCCACCCGGAACAGGAACAGGCCGGGCCGCCCCGGGCAGTCCCCCAGGTAGGCCGGAACCCGGTCCAGGGTGTGGGCGGTGCAGGGGGGGTGGGGGCGCAGGACGGGGAAGACCCGGAGCGAGAGCGGCCCCACCCGGACCTCGGAGGGGAAGGACGCCGTGCGCCCCGGGGGCGGGGGAGGGCTGGGCGGCCCCCCCGGCTGGCTGGGGGAGGGAGAGGGTCCGCCCGTGGGGCTCGCGAGGCCCTCGAGCCGCCCTGCCCCCCGACCCAGGGCGCCCGCCACGGCCAGGGCCAGGACGACGGCGAGGAGGACGGCCACGGCCAGGAGGCCCCAGGAGGGGAGGCGGGCGGGGACGAGGGGCGGGGGCAGCCGCCCACCCTCCGCCTCCGGGAGGGCCCCGGCCGGAGCCGGCTCCTCTCGCGACGACGGCCCTCCCCGGCCCTCGGGGGGCGGGGAGGGGTCGGGGCCCCTTCCGGTGGCGCGGTGGCGTCGTGGTCCGGTCATGGGCTTCGCCTGGCTGGCGGCTGGTCCGACCAAGTATGGCCCCTCCCCCTGGACCGGCGGTTCACGTGATTAAATGGCCTGGAGGACGTGGGTGTTGGAGCAGCAGGAAGCGGCCAGGTCGGAGCGACGGGGCGGGCTCCTGTCCCGCCACCCGTTCCGGCCGTCCGACGCCCGCCCCACTGACTCCTTCGAGCAGCTGGTCCGGGTGGCCCGCGCCACCAACCCCCGGATCGACGTCCGGGAGCTCCGGCGGGCCTTCGAGTTCGCCGCCGCCGCCCACGCCGGGCAGAAGCGGCTGTCCGGGGAGGACTTCATCGAGCACCCGGTGGCCGTGGCCACCATCCTGGCCGACCTGGGGATGGACCTCACCACGCTCCAGGCCGCCCTCCTCCACGACGTGGTGGAGGACACCCCGCTCACGCTGGAGGACGTCCGCCGGGAATTCGGGGACCGGGTGGCGGACCTCGTGGACGGCCTCACCAAGCTTGACCGGATCAAGTTCCGGTCCCGGGAGCAGGAGCAGGCCGAGAACGTCCGCAAGATGCTCATCGCCATGGCCCGGGACATCCGGGTCCTG
Organism: Actinomycetota bacterium; assembly: GCA_035573915.1. Taxonomy (GTDB): domain Bacteria; phylum Actinomycetota; class UBA4738; order UBA4738; family UBA4738; genus DATLZQ01. The sequence goes on from DATLZQ010000104.1 coordinate 4,165, forward strand.
CTCATCAAGCTGGCGGACCGGCTGCACAACATGCGGACCCTGGACGTCTTCCCCCGGGAGAAGCAGCGGGAGAAGGCCACGGAGACCCTGGAGATCTACGCGCCCCTGGCCCACCGGCTGGGGGTGTACCGGCTCAAGTGGGAGCTGGAGGACCTGGCCTTCGGGGCTCTGCACCCCAAGCAGTACCGGGAGATCGCCAACCTCGTGGAGAAGCGGGAGGGGGAGCGGCAGCAGTACGTGGAGCGGGTGGCGGAGCAGCTCAAGGCCAAGCTCCGGCAGATGAAGATCCGGGCCGAGGTCACCGGGCGGCCCAAGCACCTCTACTCCGTCTACGAGAAGATGGTCCTCCGGGGCAAGGAGTTCAACGAGATCTACGACCTGGTGGGGCTGCGGGTCCTCGTGGACTCCGTGCGGGACTGCTACGCGGCCCTGGGGGCCCTCCACTCCCTGTGGAAGCCGGTCCCGGGGCGGTTCAAGGACTACATCGCCATGCCCAAGTTCAACATGTACCAGTCCCTGCACACCACGGTCATCGGGCCCGAGGGCCGCCCCCTCGAGGTCCAGATCCGGACCCACCGCATGCACGCCACGGCCGAGTTCGGGATCGCCGCCCACTGGCGATACAAGGACCGCTCGGGCAAGCGGAGCGACGACCAGATGGAGCTGGCCTGGCTGGGGCGGCTCCTCGAGTGGCAGAAAGAGCTGGCCGACCCCAGGGAGTTCATGGAGGGGCTGCGGATCGACCTCTACAGCGGCCGGGTGTTCGTGTTCACCCCCAAGGGCGACGTGGTGGACCTCCCGGAGGGCTCCACCCCCATCGACTTCGCCTACGCCATCCACACCGAGGTGGGGCACCGCTGCATCGGGGCCCGGGTCAACGGCCGCCTGGTCCCCCTGGACTACCGGCTCCAGACCGGGGAGACGGTGGAGATCATCACCTCCAAGGCCATCGACGCCGGCCCCTCCCGCGACTGGCTCACGATCGTCCGCTCCCCCCGGGCCCGCAACAAGATCAAGCAGTGGTTCTCCCGGGAGCGGCGGGAGGACGCCCTGGAGCTGGGGCGGGAGCTCCTCCAGCGGCACCTGCGCAAGCACTCGCTGCCCGTGGTCCGGCTGACCTCGGAGGACCTCATGCGCCGGGTGGCGGAGGACCTCAAGTACCCTACCCTGGACGCCCTGTACGTGGCCATCGGGGAGGGCCACGTCTCCCCCCAGTCCATCGTGTCGCGCCTCACCCGCCTGGTCTCGGCGGAGGCCGAGGAGGAAGCGGAGGAGATCCCGGCCGCCCGCCCTGTGGAGCTCCGCCCCCACCCCACCTCCGCCGTGGTGGTCCAGGGCCGGAGCGACGTGTGGGTGAAGCTGGCCCGGTGCTGCACCCCGGTCCCCGGCGACCAGATCCGGGGGTTCATCACCCGCGGCCAGGGGGTCTCCGTGCACCGGACCGACTGCCCCAACCTCCGGGAGCTGGCCAGGGAGCCGGACCGGTTCATCGAGGTGGCCTGGCGGACCGGCGCCCCCACGTCCTTCGCCGTCTCCATCCAGGTGGAGGCCCTGGACCGCCAGAAGCTCCTGCGGGACGTGGCCACGGTCCTGGGCGACCAGGGGATCAACATCCTGGCCGCCTCCTCCAGGGTGGGCAAGGACCGCATCGCGTCCCTCCGGTTCACCTTCGAGCTCGCCGACATCACTCACCTGGCGGGCCTCCTCAACGCCGTGCGGCGGGTGGACGGCGTCTTCGACGCCTACCGGGTTCTGCCCGGGTAGGGCCGGGGTGCGCCTCGTCGTCCAGCGGGTCTCCCGGGCCGCGGTGCGGGTGGGGGAGCGGACCGTGGCCCGGACCGGGCTCGGCCTCCTCGTCCTGGTGGGGGTGGGGAGGGATGACCCTCCGGGGGAGGAGGCGTGGCTGGCCCGCAAGCTCTACCACCTCCGGGTGTTCGAGGACGAAGAGGGGAAGATGAACCGCTCCCTGGCCGAGGTGGGCGGGGAGGTCCTCCTCGTGCCCAACTTCACTCTGTACGGCGACGTCCGCCGGGGCCGCCGCCCGTCGTGGGAGCGGGCGGCCCCGCCCGAGGTGGCCGAGGAGCGGGTGGAGGCCCTGGCCCGGGCCCTGGAAGCCCTGGGGGCCCGGGTGGCCCGGGGGGCGTTCGGGGAGCACATGGAGGTGGAGCTGGTCAACGACGGTCCGGTGACCCTCCTGCTCGAGCCACCGCGCTGAGCCCCGTGGGGCCGGGGGCGTGCCGGTCCGGCCTTGCCGGTCCGGCCCCCGGCCCCGCTGTACGATTGCCCATCGATGTACCTCGAGGTCTTCTCGGACAACCCGTTCGCCACGAACTGCTGGCTCCTGGCCCGGGAGGGGAGCGCCGAGGCCGTGGTGGTGGACCCGGGGTTCTCCCCGGAGCGGGTGCGGGCCCTGTTGGAGGCGGCGGGGAAGCGGCCGGTGGCCGTCCTGGCCACCCACGGCCACTTCGACCACGTGGGGGCGGCCGCCGCGGTGTGCGGGACCGAGCTTCCCCTCTACATCCACAAAGAGGACGAACTGGCCCTGGTGGACCCGGTGCGGTGGGGGGCGGGGTTCCCGTCCCCGGTGGCCCGCCCCGAGGTGGTGCGGACCTTCGGCGACGGCGACGTGCTGGAGCTTGCGGGCTTCGAGGTGGAAGTCATGCACACCCCCGGCCACACCCCGGGGAGTTCGTGCTTCCTTGTGGATGGGGTGGTCTTCAGCGGGGACCTCGTGTTCCGGGGCTCGATCGGCCGCTACGACTTCCCCAACTCCTCCGCCGAGGACATGTTCGCGAGCCTGCGTCGCTTCCTCACGCTCCCCGACGAGCTCCCGGTCCACCCGGGGCACGGGCCCAGCACCTCGGTGGGGCACGAGCGGCGGACCAACCCGTACCTGGTGGGGCTGCCATGAGCGGCTTCGGGCCCCCCCGGGGGACCGACGACCTCCTCCCGCCCCGCTCCGAGCTGATCCGGGCCCTGCAGGAGGCGGGGGCCAACCTGGCCGAGCGCCACGGCTACCGCTACGTGGAGACCCCCGCCTTCGAGGCCACCGAGGTCTTCGTCCGGACCTCGGGCGAGACGAGCGACGTGGTCCAGAAGGAGATGTACACGTTCCAGGACCGGGCCGGCCGCTCCCTCACCCTCCGGCCCGAGGGGACGGCGCCCGTGGTCCGGGCCTACCTCGCCAACCGGGCCCGCCTGCCCCACCCGTTCAAGGCCTACTACCTCGAGCACATGTGGCGCTACGGCCGGCCCCAGGCGGGGCGGCTGCGGGAGTTCCGCCAGTTCGGGGTGGAGGTCCTGGGGGAGGCCGGGCCCGAGGCCGACGTGGAGGTGGTGGCCCTGGGGGACCGGTTCCTGCGGGGGGTGGGGCTCACCGACCTCGAGCTCCAACTCAACAGCATCGGGGATGGGCGGTGCCGGCCCGCCTACCGGGAGGAGCTCCTCGCCCACCTCGAGCGGAACGAGGCCCGCCTGCGGGACGAGCACCGCCTGCGGTACCGGCAGAACCCCCTCCGGGTGCTGGACTGCAAGGACGAGGGGTGCCGGGAGGTGAGCCGGGAGGCCCCCAGGATCACCGACCGGCTGTGCGGGCCGTGCCGGGAGCACTTCGAGGCGGTGAAGGAGGGGCTGGCCGAGGAGGACGTGAAGTTCGTGGTCACCCCCACCCTGGTCCGGGGGCTCGACTACTACACCCGCACCACCTGCGAGTGGGTGAGCCCCGCCCTCCCCGAGGGCCAGGCCAGCGTGGGCGGGGGCGGGCGCTACGACGGGCTGGCCGAGGTCCTGGGGGGCCCACCCACCCCGGGCATCGGGTGGGCCCTGGGGCTGGAGCGGGTGGCCCTGGTCCTGGAGGCCGAGGGGCGGCCGGCCGTGCAGCCGTTCCGGCTGGACTGCTACCTGGTGGTGGTGGGGCAGGTCCCCCGGGAGCGGGTGCGGGCGGTGAAGGCCGCCCTGCGGGACGCCGGGCTGGCCACCGACGCCCCCTTCGGCCCCCGGCCCCTGGGAGCCCAGATGCGGCTGGCCGACCGGAGCGGGGCCCGGGTGGCCGTGATCCTGGGGGAGCGGGAGGCGGCGGCGGGGACCGTGACGCTCCGCCGCCTCTCCGACGGCCACCAGGAGGAGGTGCCCCTGGGGGAAGCCGCGGCCTGGGTCCGGGCCGCGGGGGAGGGCCGGTGACGGGCGAGCGGCTCCCCGGGGGGCGGACCCACATGTGCGGGGCCCTCCGGGCGGCGGACGCGGGGAGCGCGGTGGTCCTGGCCGGGTGGGTGGCCAGGCGCCGCCACCACGGGGGCGTGGTGTTCCTGGACCTCCGGGACCGGGAGGGCGTGGTCCAGGTCGTGGTCCACCCCGAGGACGCCCCGGAGGCCTTCGCCGCGGCCTCCGAGGTCCGCCTGGAGTCGGTGGTCCGGGTGGAGGGGGAGGTCCGCCTGCGGCCCGAGGGCACGGCCAACCCGAACCTCCCCACGGGGGAGGTGGAGGTGGCGGCCGCCCGGATCGAGGTCCTCTCCCCGGCCGACCCCCCGCCCTTCCCGGTGGAGGACCGGGTGGAGGCGGAGGAGTCGGTCCGGCTCCGCTACCGCTACCTCGACCTCCGGCGCCCGGAGATGACCCGCCTCATCCGCCTCCGCCACCAGGTCACCCGGTCGATCCGGGCCTTCTTCGACGAGCGGGGCTTCGTGGAGGTGGAGACCCCCGCCCTCACCAAGAGCACCCCGGAGGGGGCCCGGGACTTCCTGGTCCCTTCCCGCCTCCAGCGGGGCAAGGTGTACGCCCTGCCCCAGTCTCCCCAGCAGTTCAAACAGCTGCTCATGGTGGCCGGGCTGGACCGCTACTACCAGATCGCCCGGTGCTTCCGGGACGAGGACCCCCGGGCCGACCGACAGTTCGAGTTCACCCAGCTCGACGTGGAGCTCTCCTTCGCCACCGAGGAGGACGTCTTCGAGCTGGTGGAGGCCATGTTCGCCCGGCTCATGCGGGAGGTCCTGGGGGTGGAGGTGGCCACGCCCTTCCCCCGGATGCCGTACGACCAGGCCGTGGCCCGCTACGGGACCGACAAGCCCGACACCCGCTACGGCCTGGAGCTGGCCGACCTCTCGGCGGCCTTCGCCGGGACGGCCTTCCGGGCCTTCGCCTCGGCCCTGGAGGGGGGCGGGGTGGTGAAGGCCCTGGCCGTCCCGGGGGCGGCGGGCTGGGCCCGCAAGGAGCTGGACCGGCTGGTGGAGGAGGCCAAGGCCCGGGGGGCCCGGGGCCTGGTGTGGGTGGCCTTCGTTGGCTCCGAGGTCCGCTCCTCCGCCGGGCGGCACCTCTCGGAGGAGGAGCTGCGGGCGGTGCGGGAGGGGACGGGGGTCCGGGAGGGGGACCTAGTCCTCCTGGTGGCGGACCAGCCGGCCCGGGCGGCTGTGGCCCTGGACGGGCTGCGGCGCCTCCTGGCGGCCAGGCTGGGCCTCGTCCCCGAGGGGCGGTGGGACTTCGTGTGGGTGACCGAGCCCCCACTCTTCGAGTGGGGGCAGGAGGAAGGGAAGTGGGTCTCGGTCCACCACCCCTTCACCGCCCCGGCCGGGGAGGACCTGGACCCCCGCACGGCCCGGGCCCGGGCCTACGACCTGGTCCTCAACGGCTACGAGCTGGGCGGGGGGAGCATCCGGATCCACCGGCCCGACCTCCAGCGCAAGGTCTTTGAGGTCCTGGGGCTGAGCCCGGAGCAGACCGAGGCCCAGTTCGGCCACCTCCTGGAGGCCTTCCGGTACGGGGTCCCACCGCACGGGGGGATCGCGCTGGGGCTGGACCGGACGGTCATGGTCCTGGCGGGGCGGGAGACCATCCGGGACGTGATCGCCTTCCCCAAGACCCAGCTGGGCACGGAGCTCCTCACCGGCGCTCCCTCCGAGCCCACCCCAGAGCAGCTCGAGGCCCTGGGGATCCGGTTCGTGGACGAGCCCGAGGAGGCCCCGGCGGGGCGCGCCGAGGGGCGGGGGTAGGCGCGCCCGGAGGGAGGGGTGTGGGCAGGGAGCCGCTGGCCGCCCGGATGCGGCCCCGGAGCTTCGAGGAGGTGGTGGGGCAGGGCCACCTCCTGGGCCCGGGGAAGCCCCTCACGGCCCTGGTGGAGTCCGGGCACATCCCCTCCCTCCTCCTGTGGGGCCCGGCCGGGTCCGGGAAGACCACCCTGGCCCACCTCGTGGGCCGGCGGGTGGGCGGGGAGGTGGTGCAGCTTTCGGCGGTGGCCTCGGGGGTGGCCGACGCCAGACGGGTCATGGAGCGGGCCAAGGGGAGCCTCCTCCCGACCGTGCTCATCGTGGACGAGGTCCACCGGTGGAGCAAGGCCCAGCAGGACGTCCTCCTCCCCGCCGTGGAGGAGGGGACGGTGGTCTTCATCGGGGCCACCACCGAGAACCCTTACTTCTCCCTGGTGAGCCCGCTCCTGTCCCGGTGCCTGCTGCTGCGCCTGGAGCCCCTGGCCCCGGCCGACATCCGGGTCCTCCTCGAGCGGGCCCTGGCCGACCGGGAGCGGGGGCTTGGGGGCGCGGGGGTGGAGGTCACCGAAGAGGCCCTGGCCCACTTGGCCGAGGCCGCCGGGGGGGACGCCCGGGTGGCGCTCAACGGCCTGGAGACGGCCGTCCTCACCGCCCGGAGCACCGGGGGTCGGGTGGACCGGGCCGCCGCGGAGCGGGCCATGCAGAAGAAGGCCGTCCTCTACGACCGCCAGGGCGACCAGCACTACGAGGTGATCTCCGCCTTCATCAAGAGCATCCGGGGCTCGGACCCCGACGCTGCCCTCTTCTGGCTGGCCCGGATGCTCGAGGCCGGGGAGGACCCGCGGTACATCGCCCGGCGCATGGTGGTCCACGCCTCGGAGGACATCGGCCTAGCCGACCCCCGGGCCCTGCTCGTGGCGGTGGCCGCCGCCCAGGCCGTGGAGTACGTGGGCCTCCCCGAGGCCCGGCTGAACCTGGCCCAGGCCGCCATCTACCTGGCCCGGGCCCCCAAGTCGAACAGCGTCCTTACGGCGCTGTCCAGGGCCACGGAGGACGCCCTGTCCAGCGACCCCGTCCCCGACCACCTCAAGGAGCCGGGCCACCCCGCCCTGCGGCGGCTGGGCTACGGAGTGGGGTACCGCTACCCCCACGACTACCCGGGCCATGTGGTCGAGCAGCAGTACCGGCCGGCCCGCTTCGAGGGCCGCCGGTACTACGTCCCGTCGGGCCAGGGCGAGGAGGGGACCGAGCCGGCGGGAGACGGGCGGGAGGAACCCGAGGGCCCCACCCGCCGTCAGAGGTCCTGACGCGGGCGGCCTCGCCGGCTTTGGGGGCCTCGCCTGCTTTGGCGGCTTGCCGTCCGCCGACGGCTGGGCGTAGTGTTCGCCCGGTATCCGGCTCGGGTCGGGAAGGGAAGGGGGAAGGAGATGTTGACAGGCAGGGGGTGGCGGGCCCCTCGAACCGCTTTGGTCGTCGTCCTGGTCCTCGCGCTGTCGGTCCTCGCCGCCCCCTCGGGAGGCGCGGCCGGCCGCGCCGCCGCTCCGACGGGGGTCGGGGCGCCCCAGGCCCCGGCCGCCCTCGCCGCCTCCAGCGTCCCCGTCTTCCCCGTGGACCAGGTCCGCCCGGGCATGGTGGGCAGGGGCCTCACCACGCTCCAGGGCAAAACCGTCGTCTCGTTCGGGGCCCGGGTCATCGCCGTCCTCGAGGACGGGATCCTCCCGGGCATCGACATGATCGTGGTGGAGACCTTCGGGGACGCCATCGAGCGCAACGGGGGCGTCTCCTTCGGCATGTCGGGGTCGCCGGTGTACATCGGGGGGCGGCTGCTGGGGGCGGTGGCGTTCGGGGCGTGCTGCTCGGGCGACCTCCTCCGGATCGCGGGGCTCACCCCGGCCTCGGCCATGCTCGAGGTCCTGCGCTTCCCCACCCGGGCCGCCAGGGTGGCCGCCTCGTGGCCGACGGCCGTCCGGCTCCCCGAGTCCGTGCGGTCCGCCGTCCGGGAGGCCACGGGGGCCACGGCCCCGCAGCTCACCGAGCTCTCGGTCCCCATCACCGTCTCCGGGCTGCGCCGCAGCCGGTTGGGGCTCATCCAGCGGAAGCTGGACCCCGACGGGCGCTTCCAGTTCCAGCTCTCCAGTGGGGCGTCCCGCCCCCGCAGGGGCCAGCCCCTCGAGCCGCTCTCCCCGGGGTCGAACTACGCCGCGGTCCTCTCCTACGGCGACCTCACCCTGGCCGGGGTCGGCACCACCACCCTAGTCGTGGGGAAGCGCAGCGTGGGCTGGGGGCACCCGTTCTTCCTCACCGGGAGGACGCGACTGGGGCTGAACGGGGCCACCAACCTGGGGGTGCTCAAGAGCGGCTTCTTCCCCACGGAGGAGCTCCTGGCCCTGAGCGGCTTCCATGGGGTGGTCAACCAGGACCGGTTCACGGGCATCGCCGGCACCAAGGGGGTCTTCCCCGCCCTGGTGGGGATCCACAGCGCCGTCACCAACACCGACATCCGCCGGACCTTCCGGGGGGCCACCTTCGCCCTCCACGGGGTCCCGTTCTTCACGGTCTCAGACGTGGCCTTCGTGGCCTTCCTCTCCCAGCTCGACCGGGCCCTGCTCAAGATCGGGGAGGGGAGCTCCGCGCTGAGCTGGACGATCCGGGGGACCCGGGCCGGGGGCGAGGGGTTCACCTTCCGCCGCAGCGACCTGTTCTTCGACGAGTTCGACGTGAGCCTCATGAGCCTCCTGGAGTTCGTCTCCAACGCCTTCGCCATCCAGCAGAACCCCTTCGAGCCGGTCAAGCTCACCGGGTTCTCGCTCTCCGGGCGGGTGGACGAGCGGCGGCGGTTCGTGGACATCGTCCAGGTCGCGGTATCCTCTCCCTCCAACCCCGAGCCGGTGACCCAGGGCCCCATCTTCGTCCAGCCCGGGGAGACCCTCACCGTCCACGTCACCCTGCGCCGCCCCGGCGGGCAGCTCCGGAGCCGGACGCTCGACCTCCAGGTCCCGGAGTTCGCGGCCGGGTCCCTGACCCTCTCCGTCCGGGGCGGGCCGGGCGGGGGCCTCTTCGGGCCCGAGGCCTTCGTGGAGGGGGGGGCGCCGGCCCAGGCCGGGGCCCCGCCTCAGTCGTTGGACGAGCTCCTCGACCAGCTGGCCAACGCGGACCACAACAACGACCTGGTGGCGGAGCTCTCCACGTTCCTGGAGGACCCCGCCGGGGGGTTCCAGGAAGCCCTGGCCAAGCAGGTGGTGACCCTCAAGACCGTGGTCCGGGGGGCCTTCGCCTTCGAGGTGGTCGTGGGTGGGGAGGGCGGGCCTCCGCCCGAGCCGGTGCCCGTGGGCTAAGGCGTACGGCGGTCGGCAGCCCCCTCCGGCCCGCCGGCCGGTCCTGGGTCGGGGGCGGGGCCCGCGGGTATGATTCGCGCGGCCGCGCCGCACGCTCGGGCGCGGCGGCTGCCCCAGACCACGACCGAAGGGAGGACATCGGTGGTCGGAGCGTTGAGCGGTCAGGCCTGGGCGGCGATCATCGCCGCCGCCTTCTGGGCGGTCCTCGTGCTGTTCCTGGCGCTGGTCCTGGTCAACCTGTTCCGGCTGGTGGAGTCGGCCAGGGCCCTGGTGGACGGGATCCGCCAGGAGACCGTTCCCCTGCTGGCCGAGGTGAAGGCCACCGTGAGTTCCCTCAACCGCGAGCTGGACCGGGTGGATGGGCTGGTGGAGTCGGCGGGGAGGATCGTGAAGAGCGCGGAGCGGGTGAGCTCCGTGGTGGAGCAGGCCGTCTCCAGCCCCCTGATCAAGGCCGTGGCCTTCGGGGCGGGGGCCAGCCGGGCCCTCCGCCGGCTCCGGCGGGAGAAGGGCTGAGCGGTGCGCCGGCTGTTCTGGCTCGCGGTGGGGCTGGGGGCGGGGGCCACGGCCGCCGTCCTCGCGGCCCGGTGGGCGAGGCGGCAGACCGAGCGGATGGCCCCGGCCAACCTGGCGGCCCGGGCGGGGGAGGTCCTGCGCGACGTGGGGACGCTCCTCGAGGAGGCGGCCCGGGAGTTCCGGGCCGGGATGGCCGAGAAGGAGGCGGAGGTCCGGGCGGCTCTGGAGGGGAGGGGGGACGCCGCGGGCTGAGTCGGAGCCGGCCGCGACCGCCCGGGCGGGGCGCGGGGCGACCGCTCCCGGGGCGGGGCCGCTCCCGGCGCGAGGCCGCTCCCGGGGCCGGAGGGGGCGGCCGCTACACTAAAGCCGCATGAGGGCGGACGAGATCAGGCGGCTCTTCCTGCGGTTCTTCGAGGAGCGGGGACACCGGATCGTGCCGTCCTCCTCCCTCATCCCCGACGACCCCTCCCTGCTCCTCACCAACGCCGGGATGAACCAGTTCAAGCCCTACTTCCTGGGCCTGCGGGAGCCGCCCTACCCCCGGGCCGCCAGCGCCCAGAAGGTCTTCCGGACCTCGGACATCGAGAACGTGGGGCACACCGCCCGCCACCTCACGTTCTTCGAGATGCTGGGGAACTTCAGCTTCGGGGACTACTTCAAGGCCGAGGCCTGCGCCTGGGCCCTGGAGCTCGTCACCGAGGGATACGGGATCGACCGGGACCGCATCTGGGTCACGGTCTTCGAGACCGACGACGAGACGGTCGGCGTCTGGACCGACCTCGGCATCCCGCCCCAGCGGATCGTCCGGCGGGGGAAGGCGGACAACTTCTGGTGGATGCACGTGGCCGGGCCGTGCGGGCCCTGCTCCGAGATCTACGTGGACCGGGGGCCCAGGTACGGGCCGGACGGGGGGCCCGAGGTCGACGAGGACCGCTTCCTCGAGATCTGGAACGTGGTCTTCATGCAGAACGAGTGCGACGACCGGGGCAACGTCCTCCGGGACCTCCCCAAGAAGAACATCGACACCGGCTCCAGCCTGGAGCGGGTGGCCATGGTCCTCCAGGAGGTGGACAACGTCTTCGAGACGGACCTGCTCCGGCCGATCCTGGCCGTGGCCGAGGAAGTGTCGGATCACCCCTACGGGCGGGACGGGCGGGACGACGTGAGCCTGCGGGTCATGGCCGAGCACGGGCGGGCCTGCACGTTCCTCATCTCCGACGGGGTCCTGCCCTCCAACGAGGGGCGGGGCTACGTGCTGCGGCGCATGCTCCGGCGCCTGGTCACCCACGCTCGACGGCTGGGGGTGGACCGCCCGGTCATGCCGGACCTCGTGGCCAAGACCGTGGAGGTCATGGGGGACGCCTACCCCGAGCTCCGGGCCAACCAGTCCTTCGTCCTCCAGGTGGCGGCCTCGGAGGAGGAGCGGTTCGGGGCCACCTACCGGCAGGGGATGGCCCTGTTCGAGGCGGAGGTGGCCAAGGCCCGGGAGTCGGGGTCCCGGATGTTCCGGGGGGACGCGGCCTTCAAGCTCCACGACACCTTCGGGTTCCCCATCGAGTCCACCCTGGAGCTCGCCGCCGAGGAGGGGCTCTCCGTCGACACGGAGGGCTTCGCCCGTCTCATGGAGGAGCAGCGGCGTCGGGCCCGGGAGGCCGCCAGGAAGGGAGCCTTCGCCGAGGAGGCCCTGGCCGAGCTCTCGGCGACGGCGGGCCCCACCGAGTTCCTGGGCTACGAGCGGCTCACCGCCGAGGCCCGGGTCCTGGGGGTCCTCTCGGACGGGGAGCGCACCGAGGTGGCCGGGGAGGGGAGCCGGGTCCGGCTGGTCCTCGACCGGACGCCCTTCTACGCGGAGGCCGGGGGGCAGGTGGGGGACGCTGGGGTCATCCGGACCCCCGGCGGGCTGGTGGTGGTGGAGGACACCCGGCCCGGCCCGGGCGGGCTCATCGTCCACGAGGGCGTGGTCCGCTCCGGCGAGGTCCGGGCGGGGGAGGAGGCCGAGGCCCAGGTCGACGCCCCCCGCCGGGAGGCCACGGCCCGCTCCCACACCGCCACCCACGTCCTGCACTGGTCCGTCCGCCACCTCCTGGGGGAGCACGCCCGCCAGGCCGGGTCGCTGGTGGCCCCGGGGAGGCTGCGGTTCGACTTCACCCACTTCGAGGCGGTCCCCCGGGAGCGGCTGGAGGAGATCGAGGAGCTCGCCAACCGCCGGCTGGCCGAGGACGCGGCGGTCCGGGCCTACGAGACGACCTTCGAGTTCGCCCGCAGCCAGGGGGCCATCGCCCTCTTCGAGGAGAAGTATGGGGACATCGTGCGGGTGGTGGAGGTGGGGGACTACTCCCTGGAGCTCTGCGGGGGGACCCACGTCCGCCACACCGGCCAGGTCTCGCTCCTGCGCCTGGTCTCCGAGGGGAGCGTGGGGGCGGGCCTGCGCCGGGTGGAGGCCTTGGTGGGCCCCGACGCCCTCCGGCACGTGAACCTCGAGCGGCGGCTGCTGGAGGAGGTCCTGGAGGCCCTGGGGGCCCGGGACCCCGCGGAGGCCCCCGAGCGGGTCCGCCAGGCCGTGGCCCGGATCAAGCAGCTCGAGACCGAGCTGGGGAAGGTCCGGCGGGCCGAGCGGGACCGGGAGGTGGAGCGGTTGGTGGCCGGGGCCCTGGACGTGGCGGGGGTGTCCCTGGTGGTGGCCCGCCTGGACGGCCAGGACGCCGACGAGCTGCGGGAGATGGCCCTGCGGCTGCGGGAGCGGCTGGGGCGCCGGGGCCGGGGGGCGGCGGTCCTGGGCAGCGCCCGGGAGGGGAGGGCCCTGCTGGTGGCGGCCCTGACCCAGGACCTCGTGGCCAGCGGGGTCACCGCGCCCGCCCTCCTCGAGACCGCGGCCCGGGCGGTGGGGGGGCGGGCCGGGGGAAGGCCCGACCTGGCCTACGGGGGCGGCGGCCAGGGGGCGGCCGTGGGCCAGGCCCTGGAGGAGATCCCCGGCCGGCTGGCCGAGCTCCTGGGGCTGCGGTGAGCGAGCCGTCCGAGGGGCCCCCGGCCCGCCGGGGGCGGGTCCTGGGCCTGGACCTGGGGGGCGCCCGCATCGGGGTGGCCATCTCCGACCCCGACCGCCGGGTGGCGGTCCCCCTGGGCACCATTCGCACGGGGCCCCCGGAGGACGTCCGGGCCGTGGCCGCCCTGGTCCGGGAGCACGGGGTGAGCGAGGTGGTGGTGGGCCACCCGGTGAGCCTCTCGGGGGCGGCCGGGGAGGCCGCCCACCACGCCGAGCGGTTCGCCCAGGCCCTCCGAGGCGTGCTCGACGTCCCGGTGGTCCTCCACGACGAGCGGCTCTCCACGGTGGAGGCCGAACGCCACCTGGCCCGGGCCGGGCTGCGGGGGCGGGCCCGCCGGGAGCGGGTGGACGAGGCCGCCGCCACCGTGATCCTCCAGTCCTACCTGGACGCGAGGGCCTGACCGGTGCTGGGAGAGGTCCCCGAGGCCAGCGAGGAGCCGACGGGGAGGCGACGCCTTCGCGGGCTCCTGGTCCTCCTGGTCGTCGTGGCCCTTCTGGGCGGGGCCCTGGCCGGCGGGGCGGCCTGGTACGCCTGGGCCACCGGGGCCTCGGGCCCGCGTCGGCCGGTGACCCTGGTGGTCCCGGAGGGGGCCACCGGGGACGAGGTGGCCCGGCTCCTCGAGGAGCGGGGGGTGATCCGCTCGACGTTCGCCTTCCGCCTGCTGGCCCGGTTCCGGGGGTTCTCCCGAGGCTTCCTGGCCGGGAAGTACACCGGGCTCACCACGAACATGCCGGTCGAGGAGGTCCTCCGGGTCCTGGGGCAGGGGCCGGACGTGGAGTCCGTCCGGGTCACCTTCCCCGAAGGGCTCACGGTCCGGGAGACGGCGGCCGTGGTGGCCGAGCGGCTCCGCATCCCCAGACGGGAGTTCGTCCGGGTGGCCGAGAGCGGCAGGTTCTCGCTGCCCCCCTACCTCCCGGCGGGGACCCCGACCGTGGAGGGGTTCCTGTTCCCGAACACCTACGACTTCCTCCAGGACGTCACGGCCGAGGACGTGGTGGAGCGGCTCCTGGCCGAGTTCGAACGACAGGCGGCCGGGCTCCCCTGGGGCCGGGCGCGACGCCTGGGCGTCACCCCCTACGAAGTGGTGGTGGTGGCCTCGCTCGTCGAGGAGGAGGCCCGCTACGGGCCGGACCGGCCCAGGATCGCCCGGGTCATCTACAACCGGCTCCGCCGGGGGATGCTCCTCCAGGTGGACGCCACGATCCAGTACGCCCTGGGGAAGAAGCGGATCACGCTGGCCGACCGGGAGGTGAAGAGCCCGTACAACACCTACCTCCACCCCGGCCTGCCCCCCACGCCCATCTCCAGCCCGGGGCGGGCCTCGCTGGAGGCCGCCCTCTCCCCGGCCCCCGGCCGGTGGCTGTACTACGTCCTGGCCGACTGCCGGACCGGGGCCCACGCCTTCGCCGAGACCCTGGAGGAGTTCAACGAGGCCCGGGCCCGGGCCCCCGACTGCTGACCGCGCCCCAGGGGGCGCCCGGGTGAGGTCCTGAGGGAGCCAGGACCAGGCCCGAGGCGGCCACGGGCCTCGTGTCCTTCCGCGGCGAGCGTCCCGTCCCGGCTGGGGCGGCTACTCGCGTCCCAGGTGGCTACTCGCGTCCCAGGTGGAGGAGTTCGACGCCACGGTAGCGACGGAAGTCGCCGTCGAAGGCCACGAGCCGGCACCCGCCGGCCACCGCGAAGGTCGCGCCGTCGAGGGCCGCCTCACCGAGGACGCGACGGTTGGTGAGTTGCCGGAGCAGGGTGAGGGCCGTCACCCTGCAGAAGGCCAGCTCCTCTGCGGCCTCCCGGTCCCAGTACCGCCTCGCTCTGGGATGGTGAACGTGGTCCGGCGCCCTCAACGCGACCCAGACGCTAGCGTCGAGCAGGTCGACCATGCCGCGCTTCGTCCTCCTGCTCCTCGAGCCTCCGAACCGCCGCCCGCGAGAGCGCAGGGATGGGCACTCCTCTGGGGGGGACGATGACCGGCGGGGGCGGGCGACGGCCGGGTCCGGCGTCCGTACGCCCTCCAGTCAAGCGCGTGGGCGGCGTCCCCGCACTCCGGCGGCGCGCCCCTGGGCGCGGCAGGCCGTGTCCGGCCCCGGCTCCCTCCCCCGGTGCGACGTGGCAGCGGCGGGCGGTCCGCCCTGAGCTCAGGGCGGAGGGGCGGTGAGCCGAAGGAATCGGGGGGAGCCGTCGGGGAGGGCGGGCCCGCTCGGGCCCAGGGCAGGCCCAGGGCAGAGGAAGGGAGGAAGACGGTGCGGCGTGGCGGTCGGAGCTGGGTGAGCGACGAGCGGGGCGTGGGGGCGGTGGAGGTGGCCGTGGTCGTCCTCCTGGTCGGGATCCTCTCGGTCATCACGGTCCCCACCCTGGTGGGAGCCCGCCGCCAGGCCCAGGACCGGCGGGCCAAGGCCACCCTGGCCGAGGCCCTGGCCGCCGCGGGGCGCCACCGCCAGGCCAACGGCCGGACCTTCCTGGGCTTCGACGAGGCGGCGGCCGAGGCCCTGGCGCCCGCTCTGGAGTGGCGCGGGGGGCGGCCGTCGGCCCCGGTACCCGGAGTCCTCTACATCACCCAGGCCGACCGGGACCTCCACCTCGTGACGGAGTCGGCGTCGGGCCGGTTCTTCGGCGTCCACGTCTCGGGGGAGGACGGGACCGCGGGCTACTGCTCGGGGCGTTCGGTGGCGGCCGTGGACGAGGCGGCCGAGTGCCGGCCCCCCCACCTCTGACGCCCCGCCCGCGCTCCCGGTGGCCGGGGGACCTCCGACGGCCGCAGGACGTGGCCGGCCCACTCCTGTCGCCGCCTACACTCGGCCCGTGTCCGGCCTCCGCCTGACGCTCTTCGGCCTGGGCGGCCTGGGCCTGGGGTGGGTCCTGAGCACGGCCGCCCACCGGCGGGCCGTGGCCCGGCCCCTGGTGGCGCTGGTCACCGCGGGCCTGGCGGTGGGGGCGGCGCTGGCCTTCGACGGCCTCCTGGTGCCCGCCGTGGCGGCGCTCTTCTCCGCGGTCCTGGCGGCCGCCGCGGCCGTGGACGCGCGGTACCGGATCATCCCCAACCGCCTCCTCTACCCCTCCCTCCTGGCGTTCGTCCCGCTGGTGGCCGTGCTGTGGGTGGGGGGCCACGCCAGCCTGGCCCGGGCCGGGCTGGGCCTCCTGGGCTTCGCCGGGGGCATGCTCCTGCTCCACCTCCTCCACCCCGGTGGGATCGGGATGGGGGACGTGAAGCTGGCCGCCCTGATCGGGCTGGTCCTGGGGGCCTTCGGGTGGCGGTACCTCCAGGTGGGCGTGCTCCTCGGGGCCCTGGCCGGGGCCCTGTGGGGGGCGGGGCTCCTGGTCGCGGGGCGGGGGCTCCGGGCCCAGTTCCCCTACGGCCCGTTCCTCGCCGCGGGGGCCGTGGCGGCCCTCCTCCTCGGGCCTCGGTGGCTGCCAGGGTGAGCCCTCTGCCCTAGGCGGACGGGCCGGGAGCCCTCCCGGGCCCTCCGGCTCAAGTCGGAGACCGAATCGTCGATACGGACGATTGACGCCTGGAGGGGGCCCGGTGTTAACTGCGCTCCTCCCGGCCCACCCGGCGCGCCGGGCCCTCCGTGCCGGCCGACCTCTCCCTGCTCGGCCCGGTCCGGCGGGGAGGCGCCGGTGGCCGCGACGGGGGGAGCGGTCGCCGGCAAGGGGCGGTCCCGAAGGGGGCCGCCCCCTCTCTTCCAGGCCCCTGGTCGCCTCCGGGCCGGTATGATCGCCCCCCGTGGACCACGAGGGGCGGAGGAAGCGGCTGGCGGAGCGCCTCCCGGAGCTCGGGGTGGAGGCCTTCCTCGTCACCCGGCTCCCCAACGTCCGCTACCTTACGGGGTTCACCGGGTCCAACGGCCAGCTCCTGCTCACCCCGGACGGCGGGGTCTTCCTCACCGACGGCCGCTACACGGAGCAGGCCCGCCGGGAGGTCCCCGACCTCCGCCGGGGCGTCTACTCGGGGGAGTTCGCCAGGGCCTTCGCCACGGCCTGCACGGACCTGGGGGTGCGGCGGGTGGCCTTCGAGGCCGCCGGGCTCACCTACAAGGCCTACACCGACCTGGCCGCCACGGGGGTGGAGCTGGTCCCCACGGTGCAGGAGGTGGAGCGGCTGCGGTGGGTGAAGGACCCCGACGAGCTGGCCCTGGTGGAGGCGGCCCAGGACCTCACCGACCGGGCGTTCGAGGAGGTCCTGGGCAGGCTGGCCGAGGGGGTCACCGAGCGGGAACTGGCCCTGGAGCTGGACTGCACCATGCGGCGGCTGGGGGCCCAGGACGTGGCCTTCGACACCATCGTGGCCTTCGGGGAGAGCGCCGCCGAGCCCCACCACCGGCCCTCGGACCGGCCCCTGCGGCGGGGGGACGTGGTGAAGCTGGACTTCGGCTGCGTGTTTGAGGGCTACCACTCGGACATGACCCGCACAGTGGCCCTGGGGGAGCCCCACCCCACGCTGCGGGAGGTGTACGAGGTGGTGCGCCAGGCCCAGCGGGCCGGGGTCGAGGCCGTCCGGGCCGGGGCCACGGGCGGGGAGGTGGACCGGGCCGCCCGGGAGGTGATCCGGGAGGCCGGCTACGGGGACCGCTTCTCCCACTCCCTGGGCCACGGGGTGGGCCTGGAGATCCACGAGGGCCCCACTCTCCGCCACGAGGGCTCGGACGTCCTCCCGGAGGGGGCGGTGGTGACGGTGGAGCCCGGGGTGTACCTGGAGGGGCTGGGAGGGGTCCGGATCGAGGATATGGTGGTGGTGACGGGGGACGGCTGCCGGGTTCTTCCGCGCGCCCCCAAGGACCTCATCATCCTGTAGGCCGAAGAGCGGAGGAGGGACGGCCCTGAGCGTCAACACGAACGACCTGAAGAAAGGGATGACCCTGGAGCTGGACGGGACGCTCTTCCAGGTCCTGGACTTCCAGCACGTGAAGCCGGGGAAGGGCGGGGCCTTCGTCCGGACCAAGCTCCGCAACGTGAAGACCGGGGCTGTGGTGGACCGCACGCTCAACGCTGGGGTGGACGTGCCCCTGGCCATCGTGGAGCGGCGGGAGATGCAATACCTCTACCGGGACGGCGACAGCTTCGTCTTCATGGACATCGAGACCTACGAGCAGCACCACGTGCCCGCCCAGGTGGTGGGGGACGCCGCCAACTACCTCACGGAGGGGGCCACGGCCGTGATCCCCATGTACGAGGGGAGCGCCATCGGGGTGGAGCTGCCCGCCTCGGTGGTCCTCAAGGTGGTGCAGACCGAGCCGGGGCTGCGGGGGGACCGCGTGAGCGGGGCCATGAAGCCCGCCACCCTGGAGACCGGCCTCGTGGTCCAGGTGCCCCTGTTCGTCGAGCCCGGCGACCAGGTCAAGGTGGACACCCGCACGGGCGAGTACCTGACGCGGGTGAAGTAGGGACGGCGGCCCATGGACGACCGCCCCGAGCCGCCACCGAGGCAGGGCGGCAGGGTCGGACACCGGCGCCGTCGGCGGGCCCGCCGCACGGCCATCGAGATCCTGTTCCAGGCGGACCTCACGGGCCGCCCGCCCTCGGAGGTCCTGGCCAGCTGGCGAGAGGCGGGCCGCCACATCCCTCCGTACACCGAGGAGCTGGTCCTCGGGGTGGAGCGGGAGCTCCCCGAGATCGACCGCTGGCTGGGGGAGACCTCCAGGGAGTGGCCCGTGCACCGGATGGCTGCCGTGGACCGCACCATCCTCCGCGTGGCCACCCGCGAGCTCCGGGCGGGCCTCCCCGTGCCGGTGGCCATCGACGAGGCCGTGGAGGCCGCCAACGAGCTCTCCACCGAGGAGTCGGGGAGGTTCGTGAACGGCGTCCTGGCCCGGATCGCCAGACGCCTGAAGGGACCGGAACGGGACGAGGAACCCCGCGCCGCCCACGACTGAACCCGCTCCAGGGCCGGGGGGCCGGCCGACAGCGGTGGTCGGCGCGGGCCGCGGGCGCTCCCGGGCTCAGGCCTTCCGCTGCTCCTCGGGCTCCTCGGACGCCGGCTCGGCCTCGCCCTCCTTCAGCCCCCGCTTGAACTCCCTCGCCGAGCGGCCCAGGGAGCGGGCCAGCTCGGGCAGGCGCCGGGCGCCGAAGAGCAGCAGGATGATGGCCAGGATGATGAGGACTTCGGTTGGACCCACGCTGTAGCCGAACACCATCGCCTCCTCTCGAGCCACCAGTCTATGGCTTCCCGCCGCCCTCTGGGCAGGGCTCCGCCGCCCGGTGCGGGCCCCACCGGGCGGCTGGCCCGCGCCCCGGGCTCCGGGGGCGATGTTGACAGGGGCCCCGGGGCCGCTATCCTTCCACCGACGAGCTTCCCTTTAAGGACCGGTCCGGCGAGGCCGGGAAGGGAGGGTGAGTGAGGTCGGTCCGATTCGACGCTCCGCGCCTGCGGGGCGTTTCGTTCGTCCGGGGGCCCGGGGGGCGGCCGTGACCGCCTTCGTGGAGCGGGGCCGCATCCTCGACGCCAGCGAGATCCGCCGGGCCCTGACCCGGATCGCCCACGAGGTCCTGGAGCGCAACCGGGGGGCCGAGGGCCTGGTCCTCGTGGGGATCGCCGCCCGGGGGGACGGGCTGGCCCGCCGGTTGGCCGCGGAGATCCGCCGGATCGAGGGGACCGAGGTCCCGGTGGGGGTCCTGGACATCACCTTCTACCGGGACGACATCGGCCTGCGGTCCGAGGCCCCCGAGGTCCACGAGACCCGGATCGACTTCGACGTGACCGGACGCACCGTGGTCCTCGTGGACGACGTCCTCTTCACGGGGCGGACGGTGCGGGCGGCCATGGACGCCCTCATGGACCTGGGCCGGCCCCGGGCCATCCAGCTCGCCGTCCTCGTGGACCGAGGCCACCGGGAGCTCCCCATCCGCCCCGACTACGTGGGGAAGAACGTCCCCACCCGCCGCACGGAGGAGGTCCGGGTCCGCCTCGCGGAGGTGGACGGGGAGGACGCCGTGGTGGTGGGGGAGGGGGTCGGGGACCCGCTCGACGAAGGAGCCGCCGTATGATCAAGCACCTGCTCTCCATCGGCCAGCTGTCCCGGGAGGACATCCTCCGCATCCTCGACACGGCGGCCAGCTTCCGGGAGGTGGGCACCCGGGTCATCAAGAAGGTCCCCGCCCTCCGGGGCCGAACCGTGGTGAATCTCTTCTACGAGCCGTCCACCCGGACCCGCATCTCCTTCGAGCTCGCCGCCAAGCGCCTGTCCGCCGACGTCATCAACTTCACGACCGGCGGGACGTCGGTGGCCAAGGGGGAGAGCCTCAAGGACACCGCCCTCACCCTGCAGGCCATGGGGGCCGACGCCATCGTGCTCCGCCACTCCTCCTCCGGGGCCGCCCACATCCTCTCCCGGTGGGTGACGGCCAGCGTCATCAACGCGGGGGACGGGACCCACGAGCACCCCACCCAGGCCCTCCTCGACCTCTTCACGATCCGGGAGCACTTCCCCTCCTTCGAGGGCCTCCGGGTGGGGATCGTGGGGGACGTCCGCCACTCCCGGGTGGCCCGGTCCCTCACCCGGGCCCTGGTCACCATGGGCGGACAGGTGACCCTGGTGGGCCCGCCCACCCTGGTCCCCCCCGAAGTGGTCCTGTGGGGGGCCGAGGTCTCCTACGACCTCGACGCCGTCCTCCCCAAGCTCGACGTCTGCTACCTCCTGCGGGTCCAGCGGGAGCGGCAGCGGCAGCAGTTCTTCCCCAGCGTCCGGGAGTACTCGCGGCGGTACGGGCTCACCCGGGCCCGGGTGGAGGCCCTCCCCGACCAGGCCCTGGTCATGCACCCGGGCCCCATGAACCGGGGGGTGGAGATCGCCTCGGAGGTGGCGGACCTTCCCCGGGCGGTCATCACCGACCAGGTGGCCAACGGGATCGCCGTGCGGATGTCGCTCCTCTACCTGATGCTCACGGGAGGCGAGGCGCGGGGCGCCTCCGCCCCCGAGCCCGCCGAGGCCGCGGCCGGCGGGAGGGGGTGAGGGCGGTGCCCCGGCGGGTGCTGTTCCGGGCGGTGCACCTCGTGGACCCGGCCTCCGGCCACGACGGGCTCACGGACGTCCTGGTGGAGGACGGCCTGGTGGCGGCGGTGGGACCGGGCCTCTCCGCCCCCGCCCGCACCGAGGTCCTCCCGGCCGAGGGCCTGGTGATGGCCCCGGGCCTGGTGGACCTCCACGCCCACCTCCGGGAACCGGGGTTCGAGCACAAGGAGACCGTGGAGACGGGGTGCCGGGCGGCGGCGGCCGGGGGATACACGGCCGTCTGCGCCATGCCGAACACCGACCCCGTGGCGGACAACGTGGCGGTGGTGGCCGAGGTCCGGGCCCTGGCCGAGAAGGCCGGCCTGTGCGAGGTGGTCCCGGCCGCGGCCATCACCCAGGGGCTGGCCGGCGAGTCCCTGGTGGACATGGCCGAGCTGGCCGAGGCCGGGGTCCGGCTGTTCACCGACGACCACCGGTGCCTCCAGTCCTCCCGGCTCATGCGGCTGGCCCTGGAGTACGCCCGGGGCCTGGACGTGGTCATCGCCCAGCACGCCCAGGACGCCGAGCTCAGCGAGGGCTGGCAGATGCATGAGGGCTACCACTCGACGGCCCTGGGCCTCACCGGCGCCCCCAGCGAGGCCGAGTCGGTGGTCGTGGCCCGGGACCTGGCCCTGGCCCGCCTGACCGGGGGGAGGCTGCACGTCACCCACGTCTCGGCCGCGGAGTCCGTGGAGCTCGTGCGGGCGGCCCGGGCGGGCGGGGTCCGGGCCACGGCCGACGTGACCCCCCACCACCTGGCGCTCCTCGACGAGGACCTGGCCGGCTACGACACCAACCTCAAGGTCAACCCGCCCCTTCGGGAGCGGGAGGACCGAGACGCCCTCCGGGCCGCGCTGGCCGAGGGGACGGTGGACGCCGTGGCCACCGACCACGCCCCCCACGCCGAGGAGGAGAAGGAGCAGGAGTTCGACCTGGCCCCGCCGGGGACCATCGGGCTGGAGACGGCCCTGGCCGTGGTCCTCACCGAGCTCGTGGCCCCCGGCCACCTCACCCTGGCCGAGGCCGTGGACCGGATGTCGGTCCGGCCCGCGGCCATCCTGGGCCTGGAGGAGCACGGCGGCCCGGTGGCCCCCGAGCGGCCCGCCAACCTCGTGGTGTTCGACCCCGCCGCGGAGTGGGTGGTGGCCGCGCCCTTCCGCTCCATGGCCCGCAACTGCGCCTTCCTCGGGCGGCGGCTCCGAGGGCGGGTGGTCCACACTCTGCTGCGGGGGGAGTTCACGGTCCGGGACGGGGAGCCCATGCGGTGAGCCAGGCCCTCTTGGTCCTGGAGGACGGCTCGGCCTTCCGGGGGCGGTCGTTCGGGGCCCTCGGGGAGGCCTTCGGGGAGGCCGTCTTCAACACCGCCATGTGCGGCTACCAGGAGGTCCTCACCGACCCCTCCTACCTGCGGCAGGTCGTGGTGATGACCGCCCCCCACCAGGGCAACTACGGGGTGAACGGGGAGGACGGGGAGTCCGACCGGGTGCAGGTGGCGGGCTTCGTGGTCCGGGAGGCCAGCCGGCGGGCCTCCTCCTGGCGGGCCACGGGCACCCTGCAGGAGTACCTGGCCGAGGCCGGGGTGGTGGGGCTGGAGGGCGTGGACACCCGGGCCGTCACGTTGCGCCTGCGGACCCGGGGGACCATGCGGGCCGGCCTCTCCACCGTGGACCTGGACCCCGGCTCCCTCCTCGAGCGGGTCCGGGCCCAGCCCGGGATGGCCGGGGCCGACCTGGCCGCCGTGGCCTCCTGCTCCCAGCCCTACGAGGCCCGGGAGGTGGTGGGGGCCGCCCGGCCCGTGGACGGCCGGCGCTTCCGGGTGGCCGCCTACGACTTCGGGATCAAGCGGAACATCCTCCGCCTCCTGGCCCGGAACGGCTGCGAGGCCACGGTGGTGCCCGCCTGGACCCCTCCTCGGGAGGTCCTGGAGGGGGACTTCGACGGGGTCTTCCTCTCCAACGGCCCGGGGGACCCCGCGGCCACGACCTACGGGGTGGAGGCGGCCCGGGGGCTCCTGGGCAAGCTCCCCCTGTTCGGGATCTGCCTGGGGCACCAGCTCCTGGGGCTGGCCCTGGGGGCCCGCACCTACAAGCTACGGTTCGGGCACCGCGGGACGAATCAGCCGGTGCGCGACGCCGAGTCGGGCCGGGTGGAGGTCACCAGCCACAACCACGGGTTCGCCGTCGACCCACGATCGTTCGGGGCCGGCGGGGGGGTCGGCGACCCGGGGCCGGGAGAGCTGGCCGGGATCCGGCCGGGGCCGGGCGCCCCGCCCGAGGAGCCGCCGGTGGTGGAGACCGAGTTCGGCCGGGTGGTCCTTACCCACTGGAACCTGAACGACGGGACCCTGGAGGGGCTGCGGTGCCTGGACGTGCCGGCCTTCTCCGTCCAGTACCACCCGGAGGCCTCGCCCGGGCCCCACGACGCCCGTCACCTGTTCGCCCGGTTCCGCCGGCTCATGGAGGCGAACCGCTGATGCCCCGCCGCACGGACCTGGAGAGCGTCCTGGTGGTGGGCTCCGGGCCCATCGTGATCGGGCAGGCCTGCGAGTTCGACTACTCCGGGACCCAGGCCTGCAAGGTCCTGCGCCGGGAGGGGTTCCGGGTGGTCCTGGTCAACTCCAACCCGGCCACGATCATGACCGACCCCGAGTTCGCCGACGCCACCTACGTGGAGCCCCTCACCCCCGAGTCGGTCCTCCGGGTCCTGGAGCGGGAGCGGCCCGACGCCCTCCTGCCCACCCTGGGCGGCCAGACCGCCCTCAACGTGTCGGTGGCCCTGGCCGAGGCCGGGGAGCTGGACCGCCTGGGGGTCCGGCTCATCGGCGCGGGGACGGAGGCCATCCGCCGGGCCGAGGACCGGCGGCTATTCGTCCGGACCATGCGGGAGGCGGGGCTCCCCCTGCCCCGGTCCGGGTTCGCCCACACCGTGGCCGAGGCCCTGGCCGTGGCCCAGGGCCTGGGCTACCCGGTCATCGTCCGTCCCTCCTTCGTCCTGGGCGGGGGCGGGAGCGGGCTGGCCCGCGACCCCGAGGAGCTGGCCCGGGTGGCCCGGGACGGGCTGGCCACGAGCCCGGTGGGCGAGGTCCTGGTGGAGGAGTCGGTGGCCGGGTGGAAGGAGTTCGAGCTCGAGGTCATGCGGGACGGCCGGGACAACGCCGTGGTGGTCTGCTCCATCGAGAACGTGGATCCCATGGGCGTGCACACCGGGGACTCGGTGACGGTGGCCCCGGCCCTCACCCTCACCGACCGGGAGTACCAGGAGATGCGGGACGCCGCCCTGGCCTGCATCCGGGCGGTGGGGGTGGAGACGGGTGGGTCCAACGTCCAGTTCGCGGTGAACCCCCAGGACGGACGGATGGTCCTCATCGAGATGAACCCCCGGGTCTCCCGGTCCAGCGCCCTCGCCTCCAAGGCCACAGGGTTCCCCATCGCCAAGATCGCGGCCATGCTGGCCGTGGGCTACACCCTGGACGAGATCCCCAACGACATCACCGGGGAGACCCTGGCCGCCTTCGAGCCGGCCCTGGACTACGTGGCGGTCAAGGTCCCCCGGTGGCCCTTCGAGAAGTTCCCCGACGCCGACCCCTCCCTCACCACCCGCATGAAGTCGGTGGGGGAGGTCATGGCCATCGGGCGGACCTTCGCCGAGGCCCTGGGGAAGGCCTACCGGGCCCTGGAGCGGGACTTCGACCTGGGCCCGCCGGAGCCCTGGGTCGAGGGGACGGGCGAGGGGGGGGCCGGGGCGGGCGGGCCCGGCGACCTCCTGGCGGCCCTCCGCACCCCCACCGAGGGGAGGCTCCTGCTCGTGGAGCGGGCCCTGGCCGCCGGCCACACCGTGGAGGGGGTGGCCGAGGTCAGCGGCATCGACCCCTGGTTCGTGGAGCAGGTAGCCAGGGTGGCCCAGCAGGCGGCCCGCCTGCGGGGGGCCCGCCTCGAGTCCCTCACCGCCGAGGACCTCCGGGAGGCCAAGCGGGCGGGGCTCTCCGACCGACGGATCGCTCGGCTGGTGGGGGCCACCGAGCGGGAGGTCCGGGCCGCCCGGCGCCGGCTGGGGGTCCGGCCGGTGTTCAAGACCGTGGACACCTGCGCCGGGGAGTTCGCCGCCCGCACCCCCTACCACTACTCCACCTACGAGGAGGAGAGCGAGGTCCGCCCGGGAGGGCGTCCCCGGGTGGTGATCCTGGGGGCCGGGCCCAACCGGATCGGGCAGGGGATCGAGTTCGACTACGCCTGCGTCCACGCCGCCTTCGCCCTCAAGGAGGCGGGGTTCGAGACGGTCATGGTGAACTCGAACCCCGAGACCGTCTCCACCGACTACGACACGAGCGACCGGCTCTACTTCGAGCCGGTCACCGTGGAGGACGTTCTCGCCGTGTGCGAGGCGGAGGGCCCGGTGGGCGTGGTGGTGCAGCTCGGGGGGCAGACCCCCCTGGCCATGGCCGCCGAGCTCGAGGCGGAGGGGGTGGCGGTCCTGGGGACGCGCCCCGCCGACCTCGACGCCGCCGAGGACCGGGAGCGGTTCGGGCGGCTCCTGCGGGAGCTCGGGCTGGCCGCCGCCCCCCACGGGGTGGCGGCCTCCCTCCCCGAGGCCCGGGCGGTGGGGGCCCGGGTCGGCTACCCCCTGCTGGTCCGGCCCTCCTACGTCCTGGGGGGGCGGGCCATGGAGATCGTCTACACCGAGGAGGAGCTGGAGCGGTTCCTGGCCTCGGCCGCGGGGGCCAGCCCCGGTCGGCCGGTGTTCCTGGACCGGTTCCTGGAAGGGGCCGTCGAGGTGGACGTGGACGCTCTGGCCGACGGCCGGGAGGTGTTCGTGGGGGCGGTCATGGAGCACATCGAGGAGGCCGGGGTGCACTCCGGGGACTCCTCCTGCGTGATCCCGCCCCCCACCCTCGCCGACGACCTCCTGGACGCCGTGGAGGGGATCGTGGTCCGGCTGGCCCGGGCCCTCCGGGTGCGGGGCCTCCTCAACGTCCAGCTGGCGGTCCGGGACGACCTCCCCTACGTGCTGGAGGCCAACCCCCGGGCCTCCCGGACCGTGCCGTTCGTGGCCAAGGCCACCGGGGTCCCCCTGGCCAAGGCCGCGGCTCGGGTGATGGCCGGGGCCACCCTGGCCGAGCTCCGGGAGGAGGGCCTCCTGCCCCCCGAGCCCGTCTACCGGCGCCTCCGTCACGTGGCGGTCAAGGCGGCCGTCCTCCCCTTCGGGCGGTTCCCCGGGGTGGACACCGTCCTGGGGCCCGAGATGCGGTCCACGGGGGAGGTCATGGGGATCGCCCACGACCTGGGCGTGGCCCTGGCCAAGGCCCAGGAGGCGGCCGGCACCGCCCTCCCCGAGGTGGGGACCGTGTTCGTCTCGGTGGCCAACCGGGACAAGCGTCAGGTGGTGCTCCCGGTGCGGCGGCTGGCGGAGCTCGGGTTCAGGGTCCTGGCCACCCGAGGGACGGCGGCGGTCCTTCGGCGGGCGGGGGTCGCCGTGCAGGTGGTCCCCAAGGTCTCCGAGGGCCACCCCAACGTGACCGACCTCATCGCCACCGGGCAGGTGGACGTGGTGATCAACACGCCCTTCGGCCGGGAGCCCCGGACCGACGGCTACTTCATCCGCACGGCGGCGGCCCGGGCCGGCGTCCCCTGCATCACCACGGTGCCCGGGCTCCTGGCGGCCGTCCAGGGGATCGAGGCCCGTCGGGCGGGGTTCCCCCCGCCCGCCCCCCTCCAGGAGTACTACCGGGCGGCCGGGGAGCTGGCCGGGACCGGGCCGGGGTGGCCGGCACGGGGGGCGGAGTACGATGCGGGGGCGGTGAGGCCGTGATCCGGGCCCGGTGCGAGGTCCTCTCGAACAGGCGGACGGGGGCGTACTGGTCGCTCACGCTGGTGGCGCCGGACATCGCCGAGGAGGCCCGCCCGGGGCAGTTCGTCGAGGTGGCTGTGCCCCGGGGGCGGGACGTCATCCTCCGCCGGCCGTTCTCCATCCACCAGGCCTCCCGCCGGGGAGGCTGGGCGGGGACCCTGGAGCTCGTGTTCGAGCCGGTGGGGCCGGGGACCCGGTGGCTGGCCGAGGTCCGCCCCCACGACGTCCTGGACGTGATCGGCCCCCTGGGGCGCTCCTTCCACTACCCCCGGGAGGCCACGAGCTGCCTGCTGGTGGCCGGGGGGTACGGGGCCGCGCCCCTCCACTTCCTGGGCGAGGAGCTTCGGGCCCGCAACAAGGTGGTCCACATGGTGGTGGGGGCCCGGACCCACGAGCGGGTCCTCAAGCCCGTGGAGGCGAAGCGTCTGGCCACCTCCATCGTGATCACCACGGAGGACGGGACCATGGGGGAGCGGGGGGTGGTGACCGATGTGCTGCCGGCCGTCCTGGATCGCACCCGGGCCCAGGTGGTCTACGCCTGCGGGCCCAACCCCATGCTCCGGGCGGTGGCCGAGTACTGCCGCCGGCGGGCCGTCCCCTGCCAGGTGGCCGTGGAGGAGAAGATGGCCTGCGGGTTGGGGGTGTGCTGGAGCTGCGTGGTGCCGGTGGTGGCGGCCGACGGGCGGGGGTGGTGGAACGTCCGGGCCTGCGTGGAGGGGCCGGTGTTCAACGGGGCCCGGGTGTGGTGGGACCGGTGGCTGGGGCCGGCCCGCCCTCCGGCCGAGGAGGAACCCCTGGGGGCGGTGGAGGCCCGGAGGCGGTGAGCGCGAAGGTCTCCCTGGCCGTGGACCTCAACGGGGTCCGGTTCCCCACCCCCGTCCTGGCGGCCTCGGGCACCTTCAACGCCGGGCGGGAGATGGCCCAGCTCGTGGACCTCCGGGAGGTGGGGGGGATCGTGACCAAGAGCATCACGCTCCACCCCACCCGGGGGCTCCCCGTCCCCCGGATGGCGGAGACCCCCTGCGGCATGCTCAACGCCATCGGCCTGCAGAACCCGGGGGTGGAGGAGTTCCTGGCCAAGGAGGCCCCCTTCATCGCCTCCCTGGGGGTCCCCGTGGTGGCCTCGGTGGCCGGCCGGAGCGTGGAGGAGTTCGCCCAGGTGACGCTGAGGCTCCGGGAGGCCCCGGTGGTGGCCATCGAGGCCAACATCTCCTGCCCCAACGTAGAGCGGCGCAACCAGGTCTTCGCCTGCCACCCGGACATGGCGGCCGAGGTCATCGGGGCCATGGTCCGGCTCAGTCGGGTGCCGGTCTTCGCCAAGCTCACGGCGGACGTCACCGACCTGGTGGCGGTGGCCGAGGCCTGCGTGCGGGCCGGGGCCCACGGCCTCTCCCTCATCAACACCGTCCTGGGCATGGCTGTCGACGTCGAGACCTTCCGCCCGAAGCTGGGCGGGGTCACGGGCGGCCTGTCCGGCCCCGCCATCCGGCCCATCGCCGTCCGCTGCGTCTACCAGGTGGCCCGGGCCCTTCCCGGGGTCCCCATCATGGGGGTCGGGGGGATCGTGACGGCCGACGACGCCGCCGAGTTCCTTCTGGCCGGGGCCTGGGCGGTCCAGGTGGGGACGGCCAACTTCTTCGACCCCCACGCCACCGTGGCCGTGGCCAGGGGCCTGGAGCGGTACCTGCGCCGGAAGGGCCTGGGGAGCCCGGCCGAGCTCAGGGGCCGGCTGGAGCTCCCCGAGCGGGTGCCCGAGCTGGCCTCCCGCCCCGGGTGAGGCCCGTGGACCGGGACGGGGCGGCCGTGGCCGGGCTGAGGGCGCCAGGTGACCTCGGTGAAGGCCCTGGCCCGGACCGAGCGCCGGTGACGGGGCGGAACCCCCTGGTCGTGGCCCTGGACCGCTCGGACCTGGGGGCCGCCGAGGCCCTGGCCAGGCAGCTGGCGGGCGTGGTGGCCTACCTCAAGGTCGGGCTGGAGCTCTTCACCGCGGCCGGCCCGGCGGCCGTGGAGCGGGTCCGGGCCCACGCCCCGGTCTTCCTGGACCTCAAACTCCACGACATCCCCACCACGGTGGCCCGGGCCGCGGCCAACGCCGCCCGGCTGGGGGCGGGGCTGCTCACCGTCCACGCCTCGGGGGGGAGGGACATGGTCCGGGCTGCGGTGGAGGGGGCCGCGGAGGGGGCCAGGGGAGCGGGGCTCCCGCCCCCCGCCGTGGTGGCCGTGATCGTCCTCTCCAGCGAGCCCGGCGGGGGCGGGGGGCCGGGGCCGGCCGCCCTGGCCGTCCGGGCGGTGGAGGCGGGGGCGGCGGGGTGCGTGGTCTCGGGCCGGGACGTGGCCGAGGTCCGGAGGGCGGTCGGCCCGGGGCCGCTCCTGGTGGTCCCTGGGATCCGGCCGGCCGGGCACCCGGCGGAGGACCACGCCCGGGTCCTCGCCCCCGAGGAGGCCCTGCGCCTGGGCGCCGACTACCTCGTGGTGGGCCGCCCCGTGACCGGGGCTCCGGACCCGGCCGAGGCCGCCCGGGCCCTCCTGGGCGACCTCGGGGTGGGGGCGTGAGCGAGCTCGGGCCCGAGCGGGTGCGGGAGCTCCTGGAGCGCCACGGGGCCGTCCTCCGTGGGCACTTCCTCCTCTCCTCCGGGCGGCACTCCGACCTCTACGTGGAGAAGGCCAGGGTCCTCGAGCGGCCCGAGCTCACCATGGCACTGGCCCGGGAGCTGGCCTCCTGGTACCAGGGGGTGGAGGTGGTGGTGGCCCCCGCCGTGGGGGCCGTGCCCCTGGGGTTCGCGGTGGCCCTGGCCGCTGGGGCCCGGTCCGTCTTCGCCGAGCGGGAGGAGGGGCGGATGACCCTCCGGCGGGGGTTCGCGGTCGGAGCCGGGGAGCGGGCCCTGGTCGTGGAGGACGTGGTCACCACGGGGGGCTCTGCGGGGGAGGTCTACGAGCTCCTCGGGCGGGCGGGAGCCGAGCGGCTGGGGGTGGCGGCCCTCGTGGACCGGACCGTGGCCCCGGTCCCCTTCCCCCTGCGGGCCCTGCTGCGCCTGGAGGCCGTCGCCTGGGACCCCTCCGAGTGCCCGCTGTGCCGCCGAGGGGCCCCGCTCCTCTCCCCGGGGTCCCGCCACCTCGTGGCCCCCGGGCACCCTGCGGGGGGCGCCGGAGGGGGCTGACCGTCACCTTGAGGTTGACGCCCCCGGCCCTCTGGGGCCCCGGGGACGCGATTGCCCCCCCGGAGACCGCGTGCGTATAATCGCGCGGTCCCGGGGTTGCCCAGCGAGAGCAGCAAAGGAGACGCGGATGCCGCTACCGACCCTGACCGAAGAGCAGCGAAGGGAAGCGCTGGCCAAGGCGGCCGAGGCCCGGCGGAAGCGCGCCGAGATCAAGGGGCAGCTCAAGGCCGAGAAGCTCACCCTGCGCGACATCCTCAACAACCGGGACGACGAGGTCATCGGCAAGATGAAGGTGTCCTCGGTCCTCGAGTCGCTCCCGGGAGTGGGGAAGGTCCGGGCGCGCAAGATCATGGAGCGTCTCGACATCTCGGCGACCCGCCGGGTCCGCGGGCTGGGCGCCAAGCAGAAGGACGCGCTGCTCGCGGAGTTCTCCAAGCAGTAGGGCCTCCCCAGCGGGGGGCGCGGTCGGGGGCCCGGGAGACGAGACGGCTCCCGCCCCAGGCCGAGGAGGAGCCATCGGCCGACTGTTCGTCATCTCCGGGCCCTCCGGCGTGGGCAAGGGGACCGTGGTCCGACGCTTGCTGGAGCTCCTGCCGGGGCTGTCCTTTTCCGTGTCGGCCACCACCCGGGCCCCTCGGCCGGGGGAGGTGGAGGGGGTCCACTACCGGTTCGTGACCGACGCCGAGTTCGACCGGCTGGTCCGGGACGGGGCGTTCCTCGAGTGGGCGGAGGTGTTCGGCCACCGGTACGGGACGCTCTGGGAGCCCATCGCCCGCGACCTGGAGCGGGGACGGGACGTGGTCCTCGAGATCGACGTGCAGGGGGCCGCCGCGGTCCGGGAGCGGCAGCCCCAGGCC
This sequence comes from Actinomycetota bacterium, assembly GCA_035573915.1. Taxonomy (GTDB): domain Bacteria; phylum Actinomycetota; class UBA4738; order UBA4738; family UBA4738; genus DATLZQ01. Next base: position 34,870 of record DATLZQ010000104.1, read on the forward strand.
GTCCTGATCTTCCTGGCCCCGCCGTCCGAGGAGGAGCTGGAGCGCCGCCTGCGGGCCCGTCGGACCGAGGACGAGGCCGACCTGGCCCGGCGGTTGGCGGCGGCCCGGGAGGAGCTGGGCCAGCGGGGGTGGTTCCACCACGTGGTGGTGAACGACGACGTGGAGCGGGCCGCGCGGGAGGTGGCGGCTATAATCGAGGCACGATGATCCACCCCAAGATCGACGACCTGCTGGACAAGGTCGACTCGCGCTACACGCTGGTGATCCTGGCCGCCAAGCGGGCACGGGAGATCAACTCCTACTACAACCAGCTCGGTGAGGGGCGCGGGGAGTACGTGCCCCCTCTGGTCGAGACGGGCGGCCTGCGTTCGAAGCCGCTGGCCATAGCCCTGCAGGAGATCGCCGAGGGCAAGGTCACCTTCGAGCGGCTGGAGGCCTCCGGCGCCAGGCCCGCTTAGGGCCCTCCCATGGCCGCGGGGGGCGCCACGCCGGTCCTGGCTGGCCGGCGCGTCCTGCTCGGGGTCTCCGGGGGCATCGCCGCCTACAAGGCCGTGCTCCTCCTGCGGCTGCTCGTGGAGGCGGGGGCCGAGGTGCAGGTGGTGATGACCCCGGCCGCCACCCGGTTCGTGGGCCCTGACACCTTCGCCGCCCTCTCCCGCCGACCGGTCCACACCGACCTCTTCGAGCGGCCCCAGGAGGTCCTCCACGTCCGGCTGGCCCGGGAGGCCGAACTGGCCGCCGTGGCCCCCGCCACGGCCAACCTGATCGCCCGCCTGGCCCTGGGCCTGGCCGACGACCTCCTCACCGCCACCCTCCTCGAGGCCACCTGCCCCCTGGTGGTGGCGCCGGCCATGCACTCGGGGATGTGGGAGCACCCGGCCACCCAGGAGAACGTCCGCCGTCTGGCGGCCCGGGGCGCGGTGGTGGTGGGGCCGGCCACGGGCCCGCTGGCCGCCGGCGACGAGGGGGCGGGGCGGATGGCCGAGCCGGAGGAGGTCCTGGCCGCCCTGGCGGAGGCGGCCCGCCGTCGGGAGGACCTGGCCGGACGGCGGGTCCTCGTGACGGCGGGCCCCACCCACGAGCCCCTCGACGCGGTGCGGTTCCTGGGCAACCGCTCCAGCGGCCGGATGGGGTTCGCCGTGGCCGCGGAAGCGGCCCGCCGCGGGGCGGCGGTCACCCTAGTGACCGGGCCCGTGACCCTGCCCGAGCCCCCGGGGGTGGAGGTGGTCCGGGTGGAGACGGCCGAGGAGATGGCCCGGGAGGTCCTGGCCCGGGCCTCCGGGGTCGACGCGGTGGTGATGGCCGCCGCCGTGGCCGACTGGCGCCCCCAGGAGGTCGCCCCGGGCAAGCTCAAGAAGGAGGCGGGCCCGCCCCGGGTGGAGCTCGAGCCCACCACCGACGTCCTGGCCACCCTGGGGAAGCGCAAGCAGCGCCAGGTCCTGGTGGGCTTCGCCGCGGAGACCGTGAGCGGGCCGGCCCTGGAGGCCGAGGGGCGGCGCAAGCTCGCCGAGAAGGACCTGGACCTGGTGGTGGCCAACGAGGTGGGGCGGCCGGGGACGGGGTTCGGGGCCGAGACGAACGTGGCGGCCATCCTCTCCCGGGACGGGGCGGACGTGCCGGCCAGGGAGTGGACCAAGGCCGAGCTGGCCCGAGAGGTGTGCGACCGCCTGGCCCTCCTCCTGAGGGGAGCGGGCTGAGCCCCCGGGGCGGCCGCCGCTGCTAGAATCCGCCGGTCGAATGGGCAGGCGCTATCTCTTCACGTCGGAGTCGGTGACCGAAGGCCACCCGGACAAGCTGGCCGACCAGATCTCCGACGCCGTGCTTGACGCCATCCTGGCCGACGACCCGATGGGCCGGGTGGCCTGCGAGACGTTGATCACCACCGGGATGGTGTTCGTGGCCGGGGAGATCACCACCACCACGTACGTGGACGTCCCCAAGGTGGTGCGGGACACCATCACGGGGATCGGCTACACCGACGCCAAGTTCGGGATCGACGGCGAGACCTGCGGCGTGGTGGTGGCCATCCAGGAGCAGTCCGGGGACATCGCCGTGGGGGTCAACCACTCCTACGAGGCCCGCCTGGAGGGATCCGCCGACCCCCTGGACGCCCTGGGGGCGGGGGACCAGGGGATGATGATCGGCTACGCCTGCAACGAGACCGAGGAGCTCATGCCCATGCCCATCGCCGTGGCCCACCGCCTGGCCAAGCGGCTGGCCGACGTGCGGAAGGCGGGGATCCTCCCTTACCTGCGGCCCGACGGCAAGAGCCAGGTCACCATCGAGTACGAGGACGGACGGCCCGTCGGCGTGCGGGCCGTCGTCATCTCCGCCCAGCACCGGGAGGACGTGGACATCGAGACGCTCCTCAAGCCGGACGTGATCGACGAGGTCATCCGCCCGGTCCTTTCCGAGATGCAGCTGGAGTACGACCCCAAGACCGTGCGCACCCTGGTCAACCCCACCGGGCGCTTCGAGATCGGCGGCCCCAAGGCCGACACCGGCCTCACCGGACGGAAGATCATGGTGGACTCCTACGGGGCCATGGCCCCCCACGGCGGGGGCTGCTTCTCGGGGAAGGACCCCACCAAGGTCGACCGCTCCGCCGCCTACATGGCGCGCTACGTGGCCAAGAACGTGGTGGCCGCCGGCCTGGCGGAGCGGGTCCAGCTCCAGGTGGCCTACGCCATCGGCACCGCCCGCCCGGTGTCGCTCTCGCTCGAGACCTTCGGCACCGCCGCCGTGGACCCGGCCCGCCTGGAGGCGGTGGTGGCCGAGCTCTTCGACTTCCGCCCCGCCGCCATCATCCAGCACCTCGACCTCCGCCGGCCGATCTACCGGGAGACCGCGGCCTACGGCCACTTCGGCCGCAAGGGGTTCTCCTGGGAGGAGACCGACCGGGCCGAGGAGCTCCGCCGGGCCTTCGAGTAGGCGGCCTTGCCCGCCCCCTCGCCCCAGGCCGGGCCCGACGCGGACGTGCTGGAGGGCCCGGTCGACGTGTGCGTGAACGTCCCCCGGCTGGCCCTGGACCGCCCGTTCACCTACCTGGCGGACGCCTCCCAGGGGGCGGGCCTGGGGAGCCTCGTGTCGGTGCCCTTCCACGGCCGGACCGTGGACGGCTGGGTCCTGGGGCCCGCTGAAGGGATCCCGGGGGGCCGGCTCCTCCCGCTCCGGAAGGTCCGGTCCCCGGTCCGCTTCTTCGACCGGCGGCTCCTGGCCCTGTTCCGGTGGATGCGGGAGCGGTACCTGGTCCCCCTGGCCGCAGTCATCGCCCGGTCCCACCCCCCGCGGGTGGCGGGGGAGGAGGCCGGCCTGGAGCTCCCGGGGAGCGGTCGGCCCGGCCTCGCCGGGGCCCCGGCCGGCCGGGGAGCGGGGCCGGCCGCCCCCGGCCCCCCGGGTGCCGGGTTGGGGCGGCCCCCCCCGGCCTCCCGGGCCGCGGGCCTCGAGGCGTACGGGGGGAGCGGCCCCCTCCTCGAGCCGGGGACCGTCACCTGGCTGCGGCCGCTGCCGGGCGAGGAGGCCGAGGCCTGCGTGGCCGCCGTGGAGGCCTGCCTGGCCCGGGGCCGCCAGGCCGTGGTCCTGGTCCCGGAGGCCGAGCCCCTCCCCGCCACGGCCCGGGCCGTCCTGGAGGCCTTCCCTGGCCGGGCGGTGGCCTACGCCGGGGGGACCCCGCGGGAGCGGTACCGGACCTGGCTCCGGATCGCTTCGGGGGCCTGCGACGTGGTGGTGGGAACCCGCCCGGCGGTGTTCGCCCCGCTGGCCCGCCCCGGCCTCCTCTGGGTGGCCCGGGAGGCCCACCCGGGCCACCGGGAGGACCGGGCTCCCT
>DATLZQ010000105.1:0-5597 GCA_035573915.1 Actinomycetota bacterium
TGCTTCCACCACCGGCTGGTCCACGAGTTCCGCTGGAGCATCAAGCGCAAACCGGACGGGGAGCTCCTCTGGCGGCGGCCCGACGGGACCCCCTACGAGGCGGGGGCCGGGCCGCCCCCGGCCCGGGCGGCGTGAGGCCCGCGTGAGCCACCTGGGAACCACGCCCTACCTCCGGGTATGGTTTGGGGGCTGGGCCGGCGGCTTCGGCCCAGGCTCGAACTCAGGGCAGCTCGTTCGTAGGGAGGGATGGCGCGTGCCCCCACCGACCGCACCGACCCGCGGCCGGGGGAGAGCCGACCAGGAGCCCCACCCCGGGCCCCACGTCGCCAACGGGGACCGACACGGCTCCCGGTCCGGGCCCATCGGTCAACGCTGCCGAGCTCCAGGGGGAGCTCACCGCCCTCCTGGAGGACCAGGTGTACTGGGCGGGGCAGGTGGCGTCGGTCGCCAGGGACCGCGAGCGGGGCCCGGGCTCCGAGCACTTCCGGGCGGCCGCAGAGCTCCTGGCCCGGAGCGCCCAGCGGGTGGCCGAGGCCCTGGCCGCCGCCCTGGAGGGTGGGCCCGGGCCCGACTCGAGGCCCTCCCCGACCAGCTGGCCACCGCCCTGGGCGAGCCGGTGGACGAGCTGGTGGCCCCCGAGGTCCGCACGGCCGCGGAAGGCTACGTCAGCGCTCTGACCTCCGCTCTCGCGCTCCAGCGGACCCAGAACCCGACGCGGTTCCGGGCCCTGCGCGAGGCGGCCGACCAGGCGGCCGCCCTGGCCGGCGCCCTGGCTGGAGCCGCCGCGCGCCTGCTCCCGGACCGGGTGGGCGGCTCGGCGGTCCCGGACCCCGATGCCTCCCCCGTCGGGCTCCGGGCGGTCCTCGTGGAGCACTCCCACCTCCTGGCCCTGCTGACGGCGACGGCGGCCGACCCTCGCCTCGGGCCCGGGACCCGGCCGTTCGCCTCGGCGGCCCTGGCCGTCCAGGACAACGCCGACGAGCTGGCCCGGATCCTGGGCGACGCCCTCGGGCGGGACCCGGCCGCCCTCTCCGAGGCCTGGATGGAGCACGTCCGCTCGCTGGCCCAGTACGCGGTGGCCTCCCGCCTGAGCATCGAGGCGGGAGCCGTCGACGCGAGGCGGGAGCTCGAGGCCTTCCCCGGCCACTGGGGGAGGGGGAGCCCCGCGCAGTACGGGGAGCTGGCCCGGGCCGTCGGGGCCATCGAGCGGGCCGCGTCCGCCCTATCCGCGGCCCTCCCCGCCTGACGGCCGGGCCGCGTCCGCCCTATCCGCGGCCCTCCCCGCCTGACGGCCGGCCCGCGTCCGCCCTGTCCGCCACTTTCCGGGCCATGACGCCCGGGTCGGGCCGACATGCGCGCCTCCGCCAGCCCGCCGATGGCCCATGGTACGGTCGCGGCGATGGCCGAGCGGAGCAAGCCGGTGTACGAGCGGCTCGGGGGCCGGGCGTGGGGCCGCGCCGTCGGCGAGCTGCTGGAGGGCCTGAGGGAGCGGGTCGAGGTCCCGGAGGAGTGGTGGCCCTGGGGTGCCGGTGCTAAATTCGCACACGCTATGGGGCGGGCCGAACGCGCCACCGCGGCCAGACACATCGGTGCTCGCGTGGCCCGCGCTCGCCGGCGAGCGGGGATGACGCAGGCGACCCTGGCCTCGCTGGTCTCCCTCGACCGCACCGCCCTCTCGAGGATCGAGAGCGGCCAGCGCCACCTCCGGCCCCACGAACTCGCTCGGATCGCGGAGGCCCTGGGTCGGTCGGTGGACTGGTTCCTCTCCGGACCCCTACCCGCAGCACAGGACACCATGACCCTGCTTCGCACGCGCCGTCCCGCCATCCTCCGAACGGTCCGCAGGCACGGGGGACGATCCGTCCGCGTCTTCGGGTCCGTCGCGCGGGGAGAGGCCACTCAGGAAAGCGACATCGACCTGCTCGTCGACATGGAGCCGGACCGGGGCCTCCTGGACCAGGCGGCCATGATCGCCGAGCTCACCGACCTCCTCGGGAGGCCCGTCGACGTCGTGACGCCAGGGGCCCTGCGGCCCGGCGTCCGGGAGCGGGTCCTGGCGGAGGCCAGGCCATTGTGAGAGGCGACCGTCGGCGCCTCCACGACATGCTGGAGGCCATCGACCGAATCCAGAGCCGAACCCGGCTCGACCGCGGCCGATTCCAGGACGACGAGCTCCTACAGACCTACGTCGTCCACCACCTCGAGATCCTGGGCGAGGCCGCGAGGGCCGTGTCTCCAGCCCTTCGGGAACACTACCCGGACCTTCCGTGGCGGGACATCGTGGGCATGCGAAACGTGCTCGTGCACGAGTACTTCGGGGTCGACGCCGACCGGGTCTGGGCAACGGTCGTACGGGACCTCCCCATGATCCGGTCTCGGATCGAGGCGATCCTCGAAGACCTCGAAGGCTCTTCGGAGTAGGCCTCCCGCCGCTTCCGAGGGACCCATCCGGCGTGGGACGATTGCCCCGTGCCCGAGTCGGTGCTGGAGCGTCTGCGGCGGACCGCGCTCGGAGTCTTCGAGGGCACGGCGGTCGTGTTCGCCTACCTCTTCGGGTCCCACGCCACGGGCAGGGCCCGGCCCGACAGCGACGTCGACGTGGCCGTCTACCTCGACCACGAACCCGACCCCGACGAGGCCCTCCGGATCTCGTTCGACCTCGCCAACCGGCTGGAGGCCGCGTGCCGGTTGGGGCCCGTGGAGGTGGTCGTCATGAACGGAGCGCCGCTCCCTCTCCTCGGGCGGATCCTGAGGGAGCGGGCGGTGCTCTGGTCTCGCGACGAGCCCACCCGGGTGGAGTTCGAGAGCCTGACGTTCCGGGAGTTCCAGGGCTTCGACTTCCACGCGCGGGAGCTCACGCGGGCCCGCCTCCGGGACATCGCCGAGGGGAGGCGCTAGGCGGTCGACCCCGGGCGGCTTCGGGCCCTGCTCGACCGGATGGAGGAGGAGCTCCCCGCTCGCCGAGTCCGGCGTGCTCCCCTCCGAACGGGCGCCGAGCCCGCAGGACATGGCGCGTGCGCTCAGAGGAGCTGCGCCCCAGCCCTGAGCGCCACCACGGCTCCCGCCACCAAGACGGCCCCCGCCCCGAGGAGCGGGAGGGCCCGCGCGCGGCCCCCGCCCAGCCGCACCGCCACGAGGGCCCGGGCCCTCGTGGCCACGGCCCCCACCGCGAGGAGCGACCCCGCCAGGCCCAGGCCGAAGGCGGCCACCAACGCAAGGCCGAACGCGGTCCGGTGGAGCGCCACCGCCCCGAGGAGCACCACCACCGCCGAGGGGGAGGGGAGGATCCCGCCGGAGAGGGCCAGGGCGGCCAGCGTCCTCCGGGAGAGCCCGTGCGGGTGGGGGTGCGCGTGGGGGTGCAAGGGGGTTCGCCAGGCCCGCGTCCGCGACACCAGGAGCCCGGCCCCGAGGAGGACCGCCACCAGGCCAGCGGCCAGCCCGAGCCAGGGGTACAGCCGCTCGGCCGGGAAGCTCCGCTCCAGAACGACGAGCCCCATCCCCAGGGCCAGCACCGAGGCCGTGTGCATGAGGGCCACGGCCAGCGCCGCCCCGGCGGCCTGGCGGACCCCGACCTCGGCTCCCACCAGGTACCCCGCGATGATCGTCTTGCCGTGGCCGGGAGCCAGGGCGTGCAGCGCCCCCAGCCCCAGGGCCGCGAAGAGCGCCAGGGCCACCACCGCCGGCGAGAGCCGGTCCAGGGCCACGAGCGAGGCCAGGGCGCCCGCTCCCCCGGGTCGCCACGCGGCCCCACCGGCCTCCGGGCCGGGCCCAATGGCCACCGCCCCGCGCTCCGGGCCGGGTCCCGCGGCCGGGGCCGCGGCGGCGCCGGCCATGGCGGACCCTCCCGAGAAGCGGAGGGTGGCCTCGGTCACCCGCACGGGGCTGGAAAGGAGGCCCTGCGGGTAGGCCGTGAGCCGACCGCTCACCGACCGAGGGGGAACCGACGCCTCCACGAGCCGGAGGCCGTCCTCGCCGACGGCGGTGACCTCCCGCCAGCCCGGTCGGTCAGGGAAGTTGCGGTCGGAGAACTCGAGCCGGCCCGAGCCGGCGAGCCCGCCCTCGAAAGCCACCTCCAGCCGGAGCACCGAAAGGCCCGCCTGGCCGGGGAGGAGGGCCACCCGCACCTCCACCGGGGCGAGGGCGACGGGACGGCCGTCCACCCGGGCCTCCAGGCCTCGGGCCATCCGCCGGGCCGTCGCCCAGGCCCAGTCCCGCTGCTCGGCCTCCGTGAGCGCCCCATCCCCGTCGCGATCCATCCGGGACCGCTCCTGGAACGTGGGGACCTCGGCCAGGTCCAGGACGTAGTCCACCTCGAGGCGCCCCGGCGCCAGGCGCAGGCCGGCGAACGTGTTCACCGTGAAGTTCCCGAGGGGGTGGGCTAGGGCCGGGCCCACCGGCCACAGGAGGGTCCAGGGCAGGAGCAGGCCCACGATGGTCAGGGCCCGGACGAGCCACCGCCGACCCCTCCAACGACCGGTCATCCCTGAGCCTCCAGTCGTTCCAGGGCCCGCCGAGCCTCGGCGGCGTGGAGGAACGAGAACCAGGGGTTGAGGGAGAGCGCCGCCGAGAGGTGCCGGCGTGCCTCCTCCCGGTCCCCGAGGCGGAGGGCGATCATCCCCGCGTGGAAGTGGAACAGGGCGTTCTTGGTCCCCAGGCGGAGGGCCTCTCGGGCGAAGCGCCAGGCCTCCTCGTATCGCCCGTTCGCGTACAGGGTCCAGGCCAGGACATCGGCGGCCTGGACGCTCGGCCGACGGAGGTACTCGGCCCGAGCGCGGGCCAGCGCCGCCTCGACGTCCATCCCGTGGTCCGCCTGGAACAGGGCGAGCTCGAGGTCCACGTTCACGCCGTTGGCGCGGAACAAACGCTGCTCGGCCCTGGCCAGCGCGTACTGCTCCTCGGCCCGGGCCCGGTCGCCGCTCGCGAGGTACAGGTCGCCCAGGGCCACGACGTACTCGGGAAGGGGGTACACCTCCACGGCCGAGCGGAGCAGGCGCCGGGCGCGGGCCGCATGCCCCCGGGCCCAGGCCACCCTGGCCAGCCCGGCCCGGGCGGGGACGAAGCTCGGGTCCAGCTGCAGGGCTCGCCGGTACCAGCGCCCGGCCAGCTCGAGCTGGCCCACGCTCCAGTGCAGTTCGCCAACCTGGTGGGCAGCCCACGCGGCGTCCGCCGGGGTCCCCGCGGCCCCGAAGGCCAGGCGCATGGCCCGGAGGGCCCTCGGCACGTCCCCCTGGAGCTCGAGGGCGTAGGAGGCCCGGGCGTAGGAGGCGAGGTCCGGCCGGAGGTCGACCATCCGCTGAAAGGCTCGAAACGCCTCCCGGTACCGCCCCAGCTCGACCAGGGCGTCCCCCACGACCCCCAGGGGTGCCGCGCCGTCCGGGTTGGCCCGGTGGGCCCGCCGACCCCACTGCAGGGCCGTGGCGAAGTCGTGGCGGGCCAGAGCGAGGGCCCCCATCCCGAGGAGCGCGTCCACGTTCCCGTTCGGGGCCAGGGCCAGCGAGCGCCGCAGGGCCTGCTCGGCCCTGGGGTACCAGGAGGGGTCGGCGGTCAGCCGGGCCTGCTGCACGGCGGCCAGGCCGAGGGAGGCGAGCGCCCGCCAG
>DATLZQ010000106.1:0-5201 GCA_035573915.1 Actinomycetota bacterium
CAGGGCTCGGCCCCGAGCCGCCCGGGCCGCCGGACGGCCAGCGCGAGCAGGCCCGAGACCGCCCCCAGCAGGAGCCCCACCGCGACCAGCGCGGCGGTCCGCCACCCCGCGGCCACCCCTTCGGCCGTCGGGGAGGACACGTCCCGCCCACCGTCCCCGGCTCCGCCCGGGCCTACGGAGGGCGCGGCCAGGGAGCCGCCGGCGGCCGTCGCGGCGACGACGGGCTCCACCACCACCGCGCCAGTCATCCCCGGGTGGTAGAAGCACATGTAGGGGAAGACGCCGACCCGCTGGAACCGGTAGGTGAAGGACCTGCCCGGGCGAAGCTCCGGGCTCGAGAAGCTCCCCCCCACCCCCGTGACGATGTGCGGGTAGGGGTCCTCGTTCGTCCAGGTCACGGTCTGGCCCGGCCGGACGCGGAGGACGGTGGGCGAGAAGCAGGATCCGACGAGCGACACCGCCACCCCCTCCCCCGTGGTCACCTGGGAGGAGCGACACAGCAGCCCGCCGGCCACGGCCGGGGCCGCCGGGAGGGCCAGGGCCGCGGCCAGGGCCAGGAGGCTCGCGGGCAGGACTCGAACAGCTCGACCGCGCATCAGCACCACCTCCTTGGGGGTCCCCCCAACTACGCGTCAGGGGGCGGTGAGGTTCCGTCGGAGGTCCGGGGCCGGCCCGCTACCCGAGGGACCGGGCCACCCGAAGGGCGAGCTGGAGGGGGACGTCGCCCTCCAGGCGGTAAGTCACCCCCCCTTCGACCCACAGAAGGACGTTGCCGGCGAGCCGGACCGAGTCGGCGACCGGACGGCCTCCCTCGTCGAGCAGGAACACCCGGTGAGGCCGGCCGGTGATCCACAGCCCGGGCGCCCCGTCCACCTCGACCGGACGGATCACGGTCCCCGGGCCCGCGACCTTCGCCATCGTTTCCTCGTCGAACGACCCCCGGAACGCCATGAGCAGCAGCCCCACGCCGCTCGTGGAGGCCTCCGGGATCCCCGGGCGAGAACGGTAGACGAGCGTGACCCGCCCTCCGGGCAGGTCCCGGCCCAGGTACACCTCGTCGGGGGCGCCGAGCTCCGGCAGACGGGGCAGCAGGAGGGGGAACTCGACCGCCTCGCGGGCCCGCTCCAGGGAGGCCCGGACCCCCAGGTCCATCCCCCCTCCCAGCGGGCGCACGGGGGCGGCGGGGGAGGTGGCCTCCACCCGCACCCGGACCCCTCCCACGCCGAGCCACCCGGCCACGGCCCGCCTGGCCCCGGGCGACAGGGAGAGCGCGACGGTCAGGACGAGCAGGAGGGAGAGCACCGCGGCCGCCGCCGGTTGCCAGGCCGGGCGGAGCAGGGGACGCAGTGCCCGGCGGGACTCGGCCCACCGGCCGGCGAGGGCGAGGAGCCCCCGTGACCCGGTCGGCCGGAGCCGGGCCCGGAGGCTGGAGCCCACCGCGGCCGGGAGGTCGGGGCGGAGCGGGGGGGAGGCCAGGCGCCGCCCGACCTCGGCCAGGGCCCGCTCCAGCTCTGGGTCGGGGAGGTCGTGGAGGCGGTGGCTCACGCGCGGCTCCTCACGTTCGTCGGGCAACGGCCCGGGCGGGCCCGGCCTCGGTGGCGGGGCTGCGAGGGAGCGGGGACTCCGGGTCGGACCGGGCCGCGGGCTGCAGGTGCTGCCGCAGCCGGGCCAGGGCCCGCGACAGCCGCGACTTCACGGTCCCCCGCGGGCACCCCAGGACCAGGGCCATCTCGTCCTCGGAGAGCTCCAGCCAGTACCGGTAGGCGATGACCAGCCGGTCCTTGGGACGGAGGAGGGACACGGCCCGCACCACCTCCTCGGCCTCCTCCCGACGGAGGACCGCCTCCTCCGGCGATGGGGCCGCACCGCCGAGGGGACGGTCCTCCGTGGCCCAGCCGGTCTCGGCCACCCGGAGGACGAGGCCGGCGGCCCGGCGGGCGGACCGCCGGCGGTCGATGGCCTCGTTGGCCACGATCCGCAGGAGCCAGGGACGGAACCGCGACCCCGGGCGGAACGAGGGCAGGGCCCGGTAGGCCTTCACGAAGGCCTCCTGCACAGCGTCCTCCGCCTCGGCCGGCCCGGCGAGGACGTACGCGGCCCGTGCGGCCATGTCCTGGTAGCTCCTCACCAGCTCCTCGTACGCGGCCACGTCCCCGGCCCGCGCCCGCTCGACGAGCTCCTCGTCCTCCAGTGGCCGGCCCTCCATGGAGTGGATTCAACCGCACCTACGCGTCCCGAGCCGGAGGGGTTCCACGGCGGCGGCAACCCGGGCCGGCCTCCCGCGAGGTGGCCACCTCGGTCCCGACCGAGGGGAGGCCAGCCGGGCAGGCGGGCCGAGCGGCGGCCCCTGGCCCCTAGGGACGGGCTACCCGGGGAGCGGGGTGCTCGTGGTCCGTGCCTCCTCCGCCGGGGCCCGCTCGGGCCGCAGGGCGAACCGGACCAGGGTGACCAGGCACACCGTCACCACCACGATGCTCGTCCACTGGCTCCCGGTGAGCCCGAAGAACCGGTTCTCCACCCGGAGGAAGTCGGTGACGATCCGGCCCGTGCCGTACCAGAGGCCGAAGGTCAGGGTGAGGATGCCGTCCCGGCGGGGCACCCGGTTCAGCCACACCAGGAGCACCACGAGGGCCATGGTGGCCAGGAGGTCGTACAGGGCCGTCTGGTGGACGCCTATGCCCTGCTGGAGGACCCGCCCCGCGGCGTCGCTGAGGGTGGCCCCCTCCCGGGCGATGGTCTGGACGTGGCCGTCGGAGAGGGCGGCCCTACAGATTCCCGGGAGGCTGGAGCAGTCGTAGCCGGCCAGGTTCCCGCCCCGGTAGACGAAGGCCAGGGGCCACGAGGTCGGCTTCCCCAGGTGGTCACCGATGATGAGGTCGCCGATGCGGCCGATCACGATCCCGAGGGGGATGGCGAGGGAGGCGGCGTCCATCCCCGTGAGGAACCGGATGCGGAAGCGGCGGACCAGGGGGAGGCAGAAGAGGATCCCGCCCACGATCCCCCCGAGCAGGCTGATCCCGCCCTGCCACACCCGGAAGATGTCGAGCGGGTCCCGGAACTGCTCGAGGTGGGTGAACACATAGCCCAGCCGGGTCCCCACCAGGGTCCCGATCAGGGCCCAGAACGGGAACTTGGAGGCCTGCTCCTCGCTGAGCCCCCGCTTCTGGGCCTCGTGGAGGAAGAGGACGGAGCCCGCGAGGAAGCCGACGGCGATCCCCACCCCGTGGGGGGAAACGGCGAAGGACTCACCGACCCTGAAGCGGTCGATCACCTTCCACCCGATGGCGGCCAGGGCCCCGTGCACCGCCACCACTGTAGCCGCTGGCGAACGCTTCGGGACCGGGCCTCCCGCCGGGCCCCGTCCTGGGGCCCCCGACGCTATAGGCTTGGGCGTGGGATGCGACCCCCGGAGGCAGACGAACCCCCCCGTCCGACCGAGGCCGCCCCGGAGGCCGGGGCGGAGGCCGCCGCGCGGGCCAGGGCCGAGGCCGAGCAGCTCCGCCGGCTCCGCCGGGAGCGTCAGGCCCGCCTGGCCAAGGTCCTGGTGGCCCTGGCCATCGCCGTCCTCCTGGCGGTCTTCATCCTGGCCAACGCCCAGCCGGTCCGGGTGGACTTCGTCTTCTTCGAACGCCAGCCCCGCCTGATCTGGGTGATGTTCGCCTGCGCCGTCCTGGGTGGGGTGGTCGGCTACCTCGTGGGCCGGCCCGGGAGGCGGGCCCGCCCCTCCCGGGGCCGGGACGCCGAGGGCGAGCGGTAGGCTCGGCCGGGAGCCAACGGTAGGCCCAGCCGAGGGCCAGCGGCGGGCCCGGCCAAGGGTCACGTGGGCCCGGCTGGCTCAGGCCCGGGCGGCCTCCTCCGCCTGCCGCTTCTGGGCCCGGGCCCCCCGGGCCAGGAGGACCGAAGCCCCCATCATCCGCACGGCCCTGGCGGCCACCCGGCCCAGGCTCCCGCCGGGGAAGCGGTACTCCACGCGGTGACGCAGCCGGGTCTGGTCCCCGTCCAGGGGGTCGAGCCAGGTCTCCACGACCCCGTCCACGATGCCGGTCAGGCGGAGCCTGGCGTAGCGGGGAGGCCGGAGCTCGAGGACCTCCGCCCGGACCCGGGCCTGGACGCCCAGGAACCGCACCCGGGTCCAGTAGGAGGAGCCCGGGCGCAGGCCGTCCTCGGGAGCCCCCTCCACGCCCACGATGTGCCGGTCCCAGCGCGGGAGGTTCCGAGGGTCGGCCACCACGGCCCACACGGCCTCCTGGGGGGCTCGCACCTCCACCGACGCCTCGACCACGCTCACCGACGCCTCCGGCTCCGCCCCGGGCGCCCCACCGCGCCCCCGCCCCAGCCCTCCCACCATACGACGCGCTCGGCCCGGAGGACGAGGAGGGCCAGGTCCTCCGGGTCCGGGCGGCGGCCAAAGGTCGCCTCCGCCAGCCGACACAGGCGGTCCAGGCTGGCCCTGAGGCCCCGCACCCCCCGCGCCGTGGGCCCGAGGGCGTAGGCCTCCGCCCGGCCCTGGAGCAGGATCCCTCGCATCCCCGTGGCCCGCCAGGGTGAGTGGGCGCCCATGGCCAGGCCGGCGGGCAGGGCGGCCTCCCCGCCGGTGAGCTCGTAGGCCGCCCGGGGGAGCGCCACCTCGTGGAGATCCCTCCCCCGCCGCCACACGGCCGGGAGGATCACGGGGCCGCCCCGGCCCACCACCGCGAGGACGCCCGGGCCCTCGGGCCCCAGGGCGGACCGGACCGAAGCCGGAGCCCGGAGGTCCACGGGACGTCCCGCCCCGCCCGGGGCGAACGACCGCCGGTAGGCGGCCCCTTCCGGCCACGTTCCCCAGCCGGCGAGGACGGCCCCGTCCTCCACCCGCAGGAGGCGGCCGGCCTCGAGGTCGATCCCCGCCAGGACCCGGGCCGGCGGGGACCAGGCCAGCGGGAGGCGACGGGCGTCCACGGCGTAGCCGAAAACGAACGGCGCGTTGCGCAGGGCGTACCGCACGGCGGCCCGGACCACCCGGGGCCCCTCCAGGGCCGCATCCAGCCACGACCCGGGGTCCAGGGGGTCGTACAGGCGGACCCGGCCCCGGAAGGCGAGGGCCCGGCCGCCTGACTGGACCATGCCGGCCACCTCGGGGGCCTGCCGCCACGCCCGGGCCTTGACGGAGCGTCGGGAGGTGGTCACCCACACCCGGCCTCCCTCGAGGACGAACGCGAGCG
>DATLZQ010000107.1:0-6795 GCA_035573915.1 Actinomycetota bacterium
GTGACCCTGCTGGCCATGGGGCGATCCCGGGGGTTCCTCCACTACGCCTACGGCGCGCTCTTCCCCGGGCTGGTCCTCGTGGCCGCGCACGTCGTGGCCCGGGGCCTCGAGGACGAGTCCGACGCCTTCAAGGTCTTCACCGTGGCCAGCCTGTTCGCGTTCGGCCTCACGCTCCGGGCCCTGGCCACCGGGCTCGGGCTGCCCTGACGGCCGCGCCGCTGGGGCCGGAGGTTGTCGTCGGCGCGTAGTCTGGCCCTGATGCGCGTCCGGTACTCCCGCTGGGACGGGACCCAGGACCCCCTGGGCCCGGACCTCTCCACCGAGGAGCTCCTGGAGGCCATGTCCGAGGACCTCCTGGGCGGCTACGGGGCGGACGCCGCCCTCTCCCGGCTCCTGGGGCGGGGGATCCGGGGGCGGTTCTCCGGCCTGGACGCGCTCCGGGCCCGCCTGCGGGAGGCCCGCCGCCGGGAGCAGGAGCGGCTGGACCTGGAGGGGCCCCTGCGGGAGGTCGAGGAACGTCTCCAGGAGGTCCTGGAGCTCGAGCGGCGGACGCTCTCGTTCCGGGCCGAGGAGGACGCTCGCCTGCGGGAGCAGTTCCTCGACTCCCTCCCCCCCGACCCGGCCGGGCGGCTCCGGGAGCTCCGCGACTACCGGTTCGTGGACCCCGAGGCCCAGCGGAAGTTCGACCAGCTCCTCGACTGGCTCCGGGAGCAGGTCCTGGGCTCCTACTTCCGCGGCCTGGCCCGGGGCATGCGGGGCCTGACCCCGGAGGACCTGGCTCGGCTCAAGGACATGCTGGCCGAGCTCAACCGGCTGGTGGAGGTCCACCGGCGGGGGGAGCTCTCCCAGGCCGACTTCGAGGCCTTCATGGCCCGCTACGGAGACTTCTTCCCGGACCGGCCCCGGACCCTCGAGGACCTCCTGGAGGGGATGGCCCGCCGGATGGCCGCCCTCTCCCGGCTGCTCGCCTCCCTGTCCCCGGAGCAGCGGGCCGAGCTGGAGGCCCTGGCCCAGGAGGTCCTCCAGGACCTGGACCTGGCCTTCGAGGTGGACCGGCTGGCCTCGGCCCTGGCCGAGCTGTACCCCGGGCTGCCGTGGGACGACCCGGCCCTGGCCGGGGGCGAGGAGGCCCTGCCCCTGCAGGCCACGGTGGACGCCCTGGAGCGGCTATCGGACTTCGAGCAGCTGGAGCGGGCCATGAAGCTCGACTACCCGGGGGCCTCCCTCGAGGACGTGGACGAGGAGCGGCTCCGGCGGGCCCTGGGCGAGGAGGCTGTGCGGGACCTCCGTCGGCTGAAGGAGGTGGAGCGGGCCCTGGAGCGAGCGGGCCTCGTGGTCCGGAGCGGGGGGCGGCTCCGGCTCACCCCCAAGGGGGCCCGGCGGCTCGGGGAGCGGGTCCTGGTCCGGGTCTTCGAGCGGCTCCGCCGGGACCGGGAGGGGACCCACGTGGCCCGGGAGGTGGGGGGCCTGGCCGAGCCCGCCGGGGCCACCCGCCCCTGGCGGTTCGGGGACGCGGGCCAGATCGCCGTGCAGCGGACCGTGTTCAACGCCCTGGTGCGGGAGGGGCCCTCCCCCCGCCCCCGGCTCCGGGCCGAGGACTTCGAGGTGGTGGAGGCGGAGACCAGGACGGAGGCCGCCACCGCCCTCCTCCTCGACCTCTCCTTCTCCATGCCGCTGCGGGGGCACTGGGTCCCGGCCAAGCGGATGGCCCTGGCCCTCCACGCGCTCATCGAGGGGCGCTACCCCCAGGACCACCTGTACCTGATCGGGTTCTCCGACTACGCCCGCCAGATCCGCCCGGAGGATCTGGCCGGGGCGGGCTGGGAGCGGGTGCACGGGACCAACATGCAGCACGCCTTCAACCTGGCCGGGCGGCTCCTGGCCAACCACCCCCGGGCCTCGCGGCAGGTGATCATGGTGACCGACGGGGAGCCCACCGCCCACCTCGAGGGGGACGAGGTGTTCTTCGCCTGGCCCCCGGTGCCCGAGACCATCCACCGGACCCTGACCGAGGCCGTCCGCCTGGCCCGGGCCGGGGTCACCATCAACGTGTTCATGCTGGAGGACTCCCCGGGCCTGACCAGGTTCATGGAGCGGCTGGCCCGGCTCACCGCGGGCCGGGTGTTCCTCACCAGCGGGGAGGGCCTGGGGGAGTTCGTGGTCCGGGACTACGTCTCCCGTCGGGGACGGTGAGGGCCGGGCCCCCTTCGATGGCCGGGGCGGTCCTGGAGGAGGTCTTCACCCCCGAGGAGGTGGAGCGGGCCCGCCGCTACCACCGGCCGCTGTACGCGGCCTTCGTCGCCAACCTGGCCCTGGGGCTGGCCGCCCTCTCCGCCCTGGCCTTCTCCCCCGCGGGGGACGCCCTGCACGCGCCGGTGGCGGGGTTGCCCTGGTGGGCCGAGACCCCCGCCTACGCCGGGCTCGCGACCGTGGTCCTGGCGGCGGTCCGCCTGCCCCTCGCCTTCTGGCGGGGCTACGTCCACGAGAGGCGGTGGGGGTTCTCCACCCAGAGCGTCCGGGGCTGGGCCTGGGACCGGGCCAAGGGGCTGGCCGTCGGGGTCGTGCTGAACGGCCTGCTGTTCCTGGGGTTGGTGGGGCTCGTCCGGGCCCTGCCGGGGGCCTGGCCGGCGGCGGTGGCTCCCGCGGGGGCGGCCGTGGTGCTCGTCCTCACCTTCCTGGGGCCGGTGGTCCTGGAGCCCCTCTTCAACCGCTTCACGCCCCTGGCCGACGAGGGCCTGGCCCGGGAGCTGCGGGAGCTCGCCGCGCGGGCCGGGGTTCCCGTGCGCGAGGTGCTGGTCTCGGACGCCAGCCGCCGGACCAGGAAGGAGAACGCCTACGTCTCGGGGCTGGGCCGGACCCGACGGGTGGTGGTCTACGACACGCTCCTGCGGCGGGCCGACCCGGCCCAGGTCCGCCTGGTGGTGGCCCACGAGCTGGGCCACCGGCGGTTCCGCCACGTGGCCCGGGGGACGGCCCTGGGGATGCTGGGGATGGCCGGGGGCGTGCTGGTCGTGTGGGCGCTCCTCTCCTGGCGTCCGGTCCTGGAGGCGGTGGGGGCGGCGGGCCCCGCCGACCCCCGGGTGGTCCCGTTCGTCCTCCTGGTAGGCAGCGTCCTCCAGCTCCTGGCCATGCCCCTGGAGACGGCCCTGTCCCGCCAGTGGGAGACGGCCGCCGACCGGTTCTCGCTGGAGCTCACCGGGGACCGGGAGGCCTTCGAACGGTCCCACCGGGAGTTGGCCCTGGCCAACCTGGCCGACCTCGACCCGCCCCGCCTCCTCTACCGATGGGCGTTCACCCACCCCACCCCGCCCGAGCGGATCGCGAACGCCCGCCGCTGGGCGGGGCAGCTCCGTCCCACCACAGCGTGACCACGGGCCGGGGCGGGAACCCGAAGGCCCCGTCCTCCCGCCGCACCACCTCGTCCCGGATGGCCTCGAGGACCTCGGGGTCCCGGTCGGGGGCCAGGCAGAGCCGCCTCCGGACCCAGGCCACCAGGTCCTCCAGGCGGGAGAACCCGCCGGTGCCCGGGGCCTGCCAGTCCTGCCGGCGAGGGTCCAGCCCGAGCTCTCGGAGGACGTCCACGGCGTCCGCGGCGGTGGGGCGGGTGGGCCGGGCCAGGCCGTGGAACCGCAGCCAGAGGGGGTTGAGGGGGCTCATGGGGTGGCGATCGGTGAGCTCCACCACCACCCGGGACCGGGCGTGGTCGGTGAGGGCTAGGGCGAAGGCCGGGAGGTCGGGGGCGTTGTAGAGGACGTGATGGCAGACGACCACGTCGGCCACGGGCGTCCGGGGGGCGACTTCAGGCCAGGGGCCCTCCACGGTCTCCACGCGGACCCCGGCCGCCTGGGCCCGGGCCCGGAACTCCTCGAGCATCCGGGGCGAGGGGTCCACCCCCACGAGGGCGGAGGCCCGGCCGGCCAGGGGGAGGGAGGCCGCCCCCGCCCCGCAGCCCACGTCGAGGACCGTCCCCCCTTCCGGGAGCGCCTCCAGGGCCCGACGGTTGGAGGGGGTGAGCCGGCCCGCGGCGGCGTCGGCCCGGGAGGCGAAGAGCTCCACGGGGAACCCCCAGGGCGACTCCGGGGCCCGGGCCAGGATCTCGTCGGGGATGGCCCAGGCGGCCAGGTCCTCCCGCCATCGGTCGGCCGCCGAGCCCGCGGGGCTCACCCGTCGCCCACCACGAGGAGCTCCGGGGGCTGGGGCCCGGCCGTGAGCAGGAGGCGCCGGTACTCCTCGGGCCAGGGCACGGGCCGGCCCCGAGGCTCGGAGAGCAGGACCGCCACCACCTTGCCCTTGACGGCGAGCTCGCCCCGGGTCCGCATCTCGAACTCGTAGGTGACCGAGGTGGTGCCCACGGCCATCACCCGGAGCTCGATGTCCACGAGGTCTCGGAACCGCAGGGGGCGGAGGAAGTCGGCCTCGATGTGGGCCCGGGGGTGGCGGCCGTAGATGTTTTCCAGGATCCCCAGGCGTTCGAGGAGGGCGGTCTCCGCCACCTCGATGAACCGGAAGGCGGCCGTGTTGTGGTAGTTGCCCGAGGCGTCGGTGTCCGGCCACTCGATCCGCCGCTGGACGAGGATGCTGGCCGGCCGGGCGTCCCCGGACGGGTGGGCCGCTCCGGTCTGCGTGGGCTGTCCTGGAAGGCTTTCCACGTCGGGCCCTATTGTGTATCAGGCCCACCGGTGGCCGGTGGGCCGAAGGACGCGTCCAGGAAGGGGGATGGCGTGCGGGTCGGCGTGGGGCTCCCCGGCACCGTCCCCGGGTGCCCCGGGGAGCTCGTGGTGGAGTGGGCCCGGCGGGCGGACGAGGGGCCCTTCGCCAGCGTGGGGGTCCTCGACCGCGTCCGCTACGACTGCTTCGACCCTCTGGCCATGCTGGCGGCGGCGGCCGCGGTCACCCGTCGGGTCCGGCTGGTCTCCATGATCGTGATCGCCCCCCTCCGCAACGCTGTGGTCCTGGCCAAGGAGGCGGCCTCCATCGACGCCATGTCCGGGGGGCGGCTGGTCCTGGGGCTCTCCATCGGGGCCCGCCACGACGACTACGAGGAGGCCGGGGTGGACCACCGGCGGCGGGGGCGGCAGCTCACCGAGCAGGTGGTGCGGATGCGGGCGGTCTGGGAGGACGGGGCGGTGGGGCCCCGGCCGGCCCGGCCGGGGGGACCCGAGCTCCTCCTGGGGGGCTCCTCCGGGGAGGCCTTCGCCCGGATGGCGAGGTACGGGGACGGGTACGTGCACGGGGGCGGCCCGCCCCGGGCCTTCGCCGGGGCCGCCGCCAGGGCTCTGGCCGCCTGGGCCGACGCCGGGCGACCGGGCCGGCCCCTGCTGTACGGCCAGGGGTACTTCGCCCTGGGGCCCGACGCCGCCCCCAAGGGCGCCGACTACCTCCGGGACTACTACGCCTTCACGGGGCCCTTCGCGGAGAAGGTGGCCGCTGCCTGCCTCACCACCCCCCAGGCCGTGCGGGACTTCGTCCGGGGGTACGAGGAGGCCGGCTGCGACGAGCTGGTCCTCTTCCCCACGGTGACCGACCTCGCCCAGCTCGAGCGGCTGGCCGAGGTCCTCGCCTGAGGCTCTGGCCTGAGGAGGCTTCGGTGCGGGTGGTCGTGCTCGGAGGCGGGCCCGCGGGCCTCTACTTCGCGCTGCTCGCCAAGAAGTCTGACCCCCGCCGCGACGTGGTGGTCGTCGAGCGGAACCCGCCGGACGCCACCTACGGGTGGGGGGTGGTGTTCTCGGAGGAGACCCTGGGGGCGCTCCGGGACGCCGATCGCCCCAGCTACGACGCGCTCACCGAGTCCTTCGCCACGTGGGGAGCCATCGACGTCCGCTACCGGGGGGAGGTGGTGCGCTCCCGGGGCCACACCTTCGCCGGCGTGGCCCGGACGGCCCTCCTTGGGATCCTCCAGCGCCGGTGCGCCGAGCTCGGGGTGCGCCTGGAGTTCCGGCGGGACGTGACCGACCCGGCGGAGCTCCCCGAGGCGGACCTGGTGGTGGGGGCGGACGGGGTGAACTCGCTGCTCCGGCGGACCCACGAGGCGGCCTTCCGGCCCACGCTCGACGTCCACGCCACGAAGTACATCTGGCTGGGGACGGACTTCGCCTTCGACGCCTTCACCTTCGTCTTCCGCGAGAGCGAGCACGGGCTGTTCCAGGTCCACGCCTACCCCTACGACGCTCGGGCCAGCACGTTCATCGTCGAGTGCCACGAGTCCACCTGGCGGCGGGCGGGCCTCGACCGGGCCACCGAGGAGGAGAGCATCCGGTTCTGCGAGAAGCTGTTCGCCGAGGACCTGGGGGGCCACCCCCTGCTCTCCAACCGCTCGCAGTGGATCAGCTTCGTCACGGTTCGCTGCGAGGCCTGGCACGCGGGCAACGTGGTCCTCCTGGGCGACGCCGCCCACACGGCCCACTTCACGATCGGCTCGGGGACCAAGCTGGCCATGGAGGATGCCGTGGCCCTGGCCGGGGCCCTGGAGCGCCACCGGGACCTGGAGACGGCCCTCACCCACTACGAGATGGAGCGCCAGCCCGTGGTGGAGCGGTTCCAGGAGGCGGCCCGGGAGAGCGCCACGTACTTCGAAAGCGTGAGCCGGTACGCGGGCTTCGAGCCCGTCCAGTTCGCCTTCAACCTGCTCACCCGGAGCGGGCGGATCACCCACCTCGAGCTCGAGAAGCGGGACCCGGCGTTCGTGGCGGCCCTGGACGCGTGGTTCGCCGAGCGGGCGGCCGGATCGGGGGGTGGGCCCGGGGTCCCGGCGCGGGCGGCCCGCGCGGCGGGCCGGGGCTCTGGGCGTCCCGTGGT
>DATLZQ010000108.1:0-2422 GCA_035573915.1 Actinomycetota bacterium
CACCCCACGACGCCGTACGGCCGCCACTCCACCCGGGACCGGAACCCCGCGGCCGTGCCCACCACGGGCCCCAGGCGCCTGGGACGGAGGGCCCGGGGAGCCACCCAGCCCAGGTAGCGCAGGGTGAACACCGTGGGGAGAACGTCGTGGGTGAGGGCCTCGGCCCTCGGCTTCCCCGTGGCCCGGGACACCACCTCCACGAGCTCGTCGGTCCGCTCGTGGATCCGGTGGAGGACTTCCCGCAGGGCCCGGGCCCGGCCGACCGGCCCGAGGGCCGCCCAGCCCGGCTGGGCCCCGCGGGCGGCGGCCACCGCCTCCCGCGCCTCCTCCGCGGTGTTGGCGGGCACCCGCGCGATGGTCTCCCCGGTTCGCGGGTCGAGGGCCACCAGCTCCTCCCGCTCAGGCCCCGGGTCCGCCCTGGAGTCCTCCGTCCCCGACACCCCGCTCCTTCCGCCCCACGGCGTCGCTCGCGCCACCGCTCCCACCAGCAGACGTGGCGAGGGACAGTGTGCCAGGGAACGTCCGGCGAGGGACACCGCCCGCCCAGCCGTCGGGCCCGCCCCACCGGCCGCAGGGCCGGGGGTGGGTCAGTCGGGGAGGACCCGGTCGAGGTCGATCACGAGCCCCCGGTGGGTCACGAGCCGGCCGCCCCGGGAGGGGGCACGTCCGCCCACGGGGAGCGGGAGGGGCTGGCCCTGGGGTGGGGCGGGGGGCGCGTCGCGGAACGGGTCCGGACGGGGGGAGCCCTCGAGCCCGGCCGCCTCCATCAGCGGCCGGATCCGGTCCAGGAGGGCGGCCAGGGTGCGTTCGGCGTCACCGGGGTCTCCGGCCAGCGCCTCGGGCCCGCCCACGGCCCGGGCCAGCTGGAAGAGCTCCCACCAGGTGGGAGCGGCGTCAGTTCCGTCGACCGGCAGGTGCCGCTCGGCCATGCCCTAAAGGGTCGGCACGGAACGCCTCGGAGCTTAGCCCCGTTCGGCCGCTCGAAGCCTACGTCCTTGCGGCTCGAGGAGGGCCTACCCCGTGGGCGAGGCCGCAGGGGAGGGGGTCGGCGAGGGGGACGGAGAGAGCGACGGGGAGGGCGTGGGGGACGGGGTGGGCGAGGGTACCGGCGCGACCTGGAGCTCGAACCAGGCCGCCCTGGCCCGACCCGTCGAGGTCCGGCCCCACAGCTTGACGTCGTAGGCGCCCGGGGACTGGGGCTGGCCCTGGGAGTCGAGCCCGTCCCAGGTGAGCGAGAAACCCTGCCCCGTGGCCCGCCAGGTCCGGACCACCGACCCCGCCTCGTCGCGCAGCTCGAGCCGCCACTCGAGCTCCGCGGAGGCCCCGGCCGACCACGTCACCTGGTCCTGGGTCGGGACTAGCCGCGCCCTCGACTGCGTGGGCCAGAAGATCTTGGGCAGCCCCCGCCCGAACACGGCCTCCCGGATGGTCCGGAGCCTGGCGTAGAGGAAGTCCCCGGGGCAGGCCGTGAAGCCCGCGTCCCGATGGGCGGCGATGGTGGGGAAGCGGACCCAGGTCCCGGCGGGGTACTTGCCCCCCGTGCTCCCCCCGGAGCGGCGCCACACGTAGGCCTGGGGGTGGACGTGGGCCACGTCCAGCCGCCAGGCTAGGAGGCGCACGATGGCCCGGACCACCGCGTCGGGGACGGGGGCGTACTCGAAGTTGCCGATGGCCGCCACGGCCGTGCTCCCGGAGTTGAAGCCCATCGTGGCGGCGGGGACGACGGGCTGGTCGATCCCCCCGTAGCGGCCCTCGAAGACCACGCCGTAGCGGTCCACCAGGAAGTTGTAGGCGATGTCGCACCACCCGAGGGTGCCGGTGTGGTAGCGGTAGATGGCCCGCACCACATCGTCGGACTCGGCGGGGCTGTACCCGTTGGCGTAGGCCGTGTGGTGCACGAAGGCCACCTTCACCGCCGGGGCGTAGCTCGGGCCGCAGTTCCGAAGGGACTCCCGGGCCCCCCACTGGCTCCGGGTGACGATGCCGGGCCGCCTGGTCATGGCCTCGGCCGGGCTCGCCCCCAACCCGCCACCGCCCAGGGGGGCCCCGGCCGGGGCCGCCCCGGGCTCGGTCGGGTCCGCCGCGCCCCCGGTGGCCGGGCCCCTGGCCGTCCCCGAGGTGTTGAGGAGGACCACCCGCAGGTCCTGGACCTCCACCCCTCCCGGGAGGGTGAGCCGGAACCGCGCACAGCGGGCGTCGGCCCGGGTCCCCACCCAGAGCAGGTCGGTGGCCCGGAGGTCCGGGTGGAACTCGGGAGTGCCGGGGTCGGGCCCCTCCTGGGGCGAGGCCTCCACCGTGGTCACCGGCCCCACCCGGTCCGGCCGCGGGCCCACGGCCAGGCCGGCCGCCACCTCTTGGGAGCCTTCCTGTCGCCAGACCAGCCCCACCGCCGTGAACCGGATGTCGGCGCAGGCCACGGCGG
>DATLZQ010000109.1:0-5060 GCA_035573915.1 Actinomycetota bacterium
GTTGGAACTCCTCGGTCTCCATGTGGTCCGCGTAGCCCGGGAACCCCGGGGAGCGGATGGCGGTGTGGGGGGAGTCGGGGCGGCTGCGGCGCCAGCCGCCGAGTTCCCGCCGCCACACGTACTGGATCCCCCGGGCAGCGAGGGCGGCGGCCAGCTCCTCCCGGCCGAAGTGCGGGTGGCGACGGGAGCCGGGGGCCGTGCGCACGTCGACCAGCCGCCGGACCCCGGCCCCCTCGAGGACGGCCAGGAACTCCTCGAGGGGTCGGGCCCCGTGTCCCACCGTGAAGACGGTGGGCCCCGCCTCCGGCTCCTTCGCCACGCCCATCCCTCCAGGAGCCCGCGTGCCCGTCGGGTCCACCGGGCCCGACCCTCATTGTCGGCCCGCCGGCCCCACGGGTCCTGTAGGCTGGCCGCGGCCCGCCCCTCCGGCGGGCCAGCGCCTGCATCCGAGGAGGTCAAGGCATGTCCGAGACGGTCAAGGTGGTGACGGAGGTGCCGGGCCCGAGGTCCCGCTCGGTCCTGGAGCGCAAGGCGAAGGTCGTGGCCGACCCCCTCGACATCCACGCCCCGGTGGTCATCGACCACGGGGAGGGGGCTCGGGTCACGGACCTGGACGGCAACGTGTTCCTCGACTTCTCGGGGGGCATCGGCTGCCACCTGGTCGGCTACTCCCACCCCAAGGTGGTGGAGGCCGTGAAGCGCCAGGCGGAGCGGTTCTCCCACACCGACTTCACGATCATCCCCTACGAGACCTACGTGGAGCTGGCCGAGCGGCTGGTGGCCCGGACCGGCGTGGTGCCCGGGGAACGGAAGGTCGCCCTCTTCAACTCGGGGGCCGAGGCCGTGGAGAACGCTGTGAAGATCGCCCGGGCCGCCACGGGCCGCCCCGCGGTCATCGCCTTCGAAGGCGCCTTCCACGGCCGGACCCTCATGGCCATGACCCTCACCAGCCGCCAGCGGCCGTACCGCCAGGGCTTCGGGCCGTTCGCTCCCGAGGTGTACCGGGTGCCCTTCGCCTACCCCTACCGAAGCCCCGACCCGGATCGGGCGGGGGCCCTGGCCCTGGAAGCGCTGAAGCGGGCCTTCGTCACCACCGTGGACCCCACCTCGGTGGCCGCCATCGTGGTGGAGCCGGTGCAGGGGGAGGGGGGCTTCGTGGTGCCCCCGGTCGACTTCCTGCAGGGAGTGCAGGCGCTCGCCCGCCGCCACGGCATCCTCCTCGTGGTGGACGAGGTCCAGACGGGGTGCGGGAGGACCGGCCGGTTCCTCGCCAGCGAGCACTTCGGGCTGGAGCCGGACATGGTGCTCCTGGCCAAGGCCCTGGCGGGCGGCTACCCCCTGTCCGCGGTGGTGGGCCGGAGCGAGGTCATGGACGCCCCGGTGGCCTCGGGCATCGGGGGGACCTATGTCGGGAACCCCGTGGCCTGCGCCGCCGCCAACGCCGTCCTCCAGGTGATCGAGGAGGAGGGGCTGGTGGAGCGGGCCGAGGAGCTGGGCAAGGTCATCCGGGCCCGCTGGGAGGAAGTGGCGCACGAGGTCCCGGAGGTCGGGGAGGTCCGAGGCCTGGGGGCCATGATGGGGGTGGAGTTCGTCCGGGATCGCGAGACGAAGGAGCCGGACGAGGCGCTCGTGGAGGCCACCATCCGGGAGGCCCTCCGCCGCGGCGTCATCGCCATCCCCTGCGGGATCTACCGCAACGTCCTCCGCCACCTCATGCCCCTCGTCATCTCCGACGAGGAGCTGGCCGAGGGCCTGGACATCCTGGCCGAGGCCGTGGTGGCCGCCCGGCGCTCGCGGGCAACGGCCGGGTGACGGACGCCGCGGACCGGCGGCACGGGGCAGCGAGGGGCCCGGGGGCGGGGAGGGCCCCCTAGCGCCGGGGCCCGTTGAGCGAGGCCCGGGGCAGGCGGAGGGGGAACCGGGCCTGGGCCACGGTCCGGCCCTCCACGGCCCGGATGGAGAGGGCGCCTTCGCAGGAGGCGCACAGCCTGGAGGCCACGAACAGCCCCACCCCCATCCCCCCCGCCGTCCGGGTGGCCGACATGTCGCCCTGGGAGAAGGCGTCGAAGTCCCAGTCGCACGGGCTCCACCCTCCGCGGTCGGTGACGGTGAGCACCCCGGCCTCCCCCTCCCGGCGGGCGGAGACCTCCACGGGCGGGACGCCGTGGGAGACGGCGTTGGCCACGAGCTCGTAGGCTACCCGTTCCAGCGACCGCTGGGGGACGCCGGGCCAGGGGGCCTCCTCCAGGTCCAGTCGGACCTCGGCCTGCCGCCTGCGGGTCCGGGAGCCCAGCCGGGCCAGGGCATCCCGCACCGCCCTGGCGGGGTCCGCGTCCCCCTGCAGGGTGGGGCCGGCCACAGCCAGCTCCAGCCCCTCCACCAGGAACTCGAGCTCGTCCGCCCGGCGGATGGCGCTCTCCAGGAGGGGCGCCTCGTCCGGCCCCACCCCCTGCCGCTCCAGCATCCGCAGGACGCCGGCGATGACGGTGAGGGGGGTGCGGAGCTCGTGGGAGAGGACCTGGACGAACTCCTGCCTGGTCCTGGCCAGCCGCTCCACCTGGGCCCGGCGCTCCCGCTCCTCCTCAAGGAGCCGGCGGAGGTCGTCGACGGCCGCGGGGAGGACCTTCTGGTCGAGCTCGGGTTCGCCCTCGGCGGCCCGCAGGATCGCCGTGCACAGCTCGTCGATGGTGCCGCCTTTGACCACGTAGCCGATGGCCCCGGCGGCCAGCATCTCCCGGACCGTGGCGGCGTCGTCCGACCAGGTCAGGGCCACCACCTGGGTGCGGGGGAAGCGGGCGGTGATGGTCCTGGCCGCGGCCACCCCGTCCCCGTCGGGCATGCGGACATCCATGAGGACCACGTCCGGGGCCAGCTCCTCCACGAGCTCCACGGCCTCACGCCCGTTGCCCGCTTCCCCCACGACCTCGATGCCATCGCCCAGGGACAGGGCTTCCCGGAGCATGGCCCGCGTACTCGCCGAGTCGTCGACCACCATGACACGGACGCCATCGCCCACGGGCCCTACGCTACCCCGATCTTGGGAGCGACACCCTACCCAATTCAGGGGATTTCCGCCCACGGCTGGCCCAGAACGAAGGCCAGGGGTGGCGTGGGCGGCTCGCGGGAAGGGCCCCGGCCGGGCGCTAGCATGCCGGCGTGCCCAACCCCCACCTCCTCGAGGAGCTCGCGGCCGAGGTGGTCCAGTGTCGCCGCTGCCCCCGGCTCGTGTGGTGGCGGGAGAGGGTGGCCAGGGAGAAGCGGGCCGCCTTCGCCGGTTGGGAGTACTGGGGCCGCCCGGTCCCCGGCTTCGGGGACCCCGCCGCCAGGATCCTCGTGGTCGGGCTGGCCCCGGCTGCCCACGGGGGGAACCGGACGGGCCGGATCTTCACCGGGGACCGCTCCGGCGACGTGCTCTTCGAGGCCATCTACCGGGTGGGCCTCTCCAACCAGCCCACCTCCACTCACCGCGACGACGGGCTCCGGCTCTCCGACCTCTACATCGCCGCCGTGAACCGCTGCGCGCCTCCGGGGAACCGCCCCACGCCCGAGGAGCGGGACAACTGTCTGCCGTACCTAGCGCGGGAGATCCAGCTCCTGGACCGGCTCCGGGTCCTGGTACCCCTGGGCGCCTTCGCCTGGGCCGGGACGCTGCTGGCTCTGGAGCGCCTAGGTCACGCCGTGGGGAGGCCCCGCCCGGCCTTCTCTCACGGCGCCGAGGCGGCCGTGGGGCCCTACCGCCTGCTGGGGTCCTTCCACCCCAGCCAGCAGAACGTGTTCACCGGGAAGCTCACCCCTGCCATGCTCGAGGCCGTGCTGCGGCGGGCGGTGGCCCTGGCCCGGGCGTGAGGGGACCGGGACGGGCGGTCGTATCCTCGCTTCGTGCCGCCCCGAGGCCGCCACCACTGGGACGTCGTCCTGCCCGACCCGGACCCCCGCCCAATCACCAGGCGCACGGTCCGCCGGGTGGTGGCCACGTTCGCCCCCTACCGGCGCACGGTGGCCGTCGTGGCCCTGCTCATCGGGGTGACCTCGGCCCTGGGGGTGGTGAACCCGGTCCTCATCAAGGTGGTGTTCGACACCGCCCTGTTCTGTCGGGAGGGCTGCCCGGACCTCCCCCGCCTCTACGTCCTGGTCGGGCTCATGGTGGCCGTGCCCGTGGTCTCCGGGCTCATCGGGGTGGCCCAGGCCTACCTCGCCAACGTGGTCGGCCAGCGGGTGATGCAGGACCTGCGCAACGCTCTGTACGCCCACCTCCAGCGGATGTCGCTCCGGTTCTTCACCGCCACCCGCACCGGTGAGATCCAGTCCCGGCTGTCGAACGACGTGGCCGGGGTCCAGACGGTGGTCACCGAGACCGCCTCCAGCGTCCTCTCCAACGTGGTGATCGTGGTGAGCACCCTGGCGGCCATGGTGGTCATCTCCTGGGAGCTCACGGTCCTGTCGCTCTTCCTGAGTCCCCTGTTCGTCTGGCTCACCTACCGGGTGGGCAAGGCCCGGCGGGAGCTGGCCGCCTCCACCCAGAGGACCCTGGCCGACATCAGCGCCATCACCGAGGAGACCCTCTCGGTCTCCGGGGTGCTCCTGTCCAAGACGTTCGGGCGGCAGGGGCACGAGGTGGAGCGGTTCCGACGGGAGAACCAGCGCCTGGCGGAGCTCGAGGTCCGCCAGCAGACGATCGGGCGGGCCTTCTTCGGGGTGGTCCAGGTGTTCTTCTCGATCACGCCGGCCCTGGTCTACCTGGTGGCCGGGCTCGTGGCCCGGGGCGGAGGCGGGTTCCTCACCCCTGGGGACATCGTGGCCTTCACCACCCTGCAGAGCCGGCTGTTCTTCCCGATCGGTCAGATGCTCCGGGTCTCGGTCGAGGTCCAGTCCTCCCTGGCCCTGTTCGACCGGATCTTCGAGTACCTGGACCTCCCGGCGGAGGTGACCGACTCCCCCACGGCCCGGGAGCTCCCGAAGGAGGCCGTGCGGGGCCACATCCGCTTCCGGCACGTGTACTTCCGCTACGACCGGCCGGCCCGGCAGCCGGTCGGGGCCCCGGGCGAGGGGCCTCCGGCGCT
>DATLZQ010000110.1:0-6874 GCA_035573915.1 Actinomycetota bacterium
GCCCGGAGAACAGAGGTCCTCGGGGCAGGCGCCTACGAACGGACCGAAAGCCGGAACGGCCACCGAGGCGGTTCGTACGCCCGCCGACTCAAGACCAAGTGGGGGGAGGTCCTGATCCGGGTCCCCCGGGTCGCCAGCCGCACCTACGAGCTGGAGATCATCGACCGATGGGGGAGGCGCCAGGTGGAGCTCGACGAGGCCATCGGGAGGCTTCCCCTGGCCGGGGTGTCGACCCGCCGGCTGGAGCGGGTGGCCGAGGAGCTGTGGGGCATCGGGCTTTCCAGGAGCCAGGTCTTCCGAGATCACCAAGGCCCTGGACGCCGAGGTGGCCGCCTTCCGGGCGAGGAAGGTCCCCGACACCGTCCGGTACCTGCTGCTCGATGGGATCTCGGCCAAGGTCATGGAGGTAGGCGTGCAGGGAAAGGTGTTCCTGGTGGCCTACGGGATCCACGGCGACGGCCGGAGGGAGATCCTGGGGTTCGTCTTGGCCGACTCGGAGTCCGCCGCGGCGTGGGGGGCGTTCCTGCAAGACCTCAAGGCCCGGGGCCTTCGGGGCCGGGCCCTCAAGCTCATCACCATCGACGGGTCCAAGGGCCTGCGCAAGGCGGTGGCCGAGGTCTACCCCCTGGTGAGGGTGCAGCGCTGCCTCGTCCACCGCATCAGGAACGTCCTGGCCACCTGCAAGAGGCGGAACAAGGCCGCGGTGGCTGTGAGCCTCCGGGCCATCTGGGCCGCCACCACCCGGCGGGAGGCCCTGGCCGCGGTGAAGGCCTTCGAGGCCGAGTGGTGGGTGGAGGAGGAGCGGGCCGTCCGGACCCTGAAGCGCGACCTCCACGAGTGCCTCGCCTACCTGGACTTCCCCGCCGAGGGCCACAAGAAGATCCGAACGACCAACGCGCTGGAGCGGGCCTTCCGGGAGGTGCGGAGGAGGACCAGGCCGATGGGGGTGTACGTCAACGCCGCATCGGCCGACCGGATCATGTTCGGAGTCACCGAGGAGATGAACGAACGGTGGAGAGGTGCCCCTCAGCTCGCAAAGTCAGCAAGTTGACGGACGTGACCGGTTGCTCGTTACGTTGGGGCAGAGGAGCGGATGGGGGACCACCCCGGGCCATCAGAAACGCCGTTGACCCGCAAGACCGGACCAGGAGGGTCCCACTTGACAACGCGCTCCTAGGTTGGTCAGGCCACCCCGCCGTGGACCAGGGTCCCGATCCGCTCCCCCACCAGGGCCCGGCGGATGTTGTTCTCCTTGCGGTAGTCGAACACGATGATCGGGAGCTGGTTCTCCATGCACAGGGAGATGGCCGTGGCGTCCATCACCTGCAGCCCCCGCTTGAGGACCTCGATGTACTCCAGGGTGTCGAACTTGACGGCGTCGGGGTTCACGTTTGGGTCGGAGTCGTAGACCCCGTCCACCTTGGTGCCCTTGAGGATGGCCTCGGCCCGGATCTCCAGGGCCCGCTGGGCGGCGGTGGTGTCCGTGGAGAAGAAGGGGGCCCCGATCCCGGCGGCGAAGATCACCACCCGCCCCTTCTCCAGGTGGCGGATGGCCCGCAGGGGGATGTAGGGCTCGGCCACCTGGGCCATCTGGATGGCCGTCTGGACCCGGGTGGGGACCCCCAGCTTCTCCAGGGCGTCCTGGAGCCCCAGGGCGTTGATGACGGTGGCCAGCATCCCCATGTAGTCCGCCCGGGCCCGGTCCATCTCCGGGGCCTGGCGGCCCCGCCAGATGTTGCCCCCTCCCACCACCACGGCCACCTGCACCCCGAGCTCCACCACCTCCCTGAGCTGCCGGGCCAGGTGGCGGGTGGACTCGGCGGAGACCCCGAACTCGGAACCGGGGGGGGCGAAGGCGTCGCCGGAGAGCTTGAGCAGGACCCGCCGGTACTTGGGGGTGGGGGCCGGGGCCGGCGCGGGCTGCTCCCCGGCGGAGAGGTCGGCCTCGGCCACCGCCCTCACTCCCCTCCCAGCAGGAAGCGGGCGAACCGGCGGACGGCCACCTTCTCCCCCAGCTTGGCCGCCACCTCCCCCACCAGGTCGCCCACCGTCCTCGACCCGTCCCGGATGTAGGCCTGGTCCATGAGCACGTGCTCCTTGTAGAAGGCCTCGAGCTTGCCCGCCACGATGCGCTCCACGACCTGCTCGGGGCGGCCCGTGGCGCGGGCCTGCTCCAGGTAGATCCTCCGTTCGGCCTCCACCACGTCGGGGGGGACGTCCTCCCTCGACACCCAGCGGGGGTTCATGGCCGCCACCTGCATGGCGAGCTCCCGGGCCAGGGACCGGAACTCCGGCGTCCGGGCCACGAAGTCCGTCTCGCAGTTGAGCTCCACGAGGACCCCGATCCGGCCCTCCCCGTGGACGTAGGCCTCCACCACGCCCTCGCTGGCCTGCCGGCCCATGCGCCGGCGGGCGTCGGCCATCCCCCGGGTCCGGAGGATCTCCCGGGCCCGCTCCAGGTCGCCCCCGGCCTCCTCCAGGGCCCGCTTGCAGTCCATCATCCCGGCCCCGGTCTCGTCCCGAAGCCGCTTCACGAGCTCGGCGGGGATCTGGGCCACGGTCACTCCCTCTCCCCGCCGGGGGCCGGGCCGGACGCCTCCCTGCCGGGGGCCGGGCCGGACGCCTCCGCGGCCTCGGTCGTCTGACCGCCCTCCGCTCCCTGAGGTTCGGGCTCCACCTCCCGTCCGCCGGGCTCCAGGGACTCCCCGAAGAAGGCCAGCTCTTCGGCGGAGAGCCGGACCGGTCGGCGCTCCTCCTCCGGGGCTCCTGGCTCGAACGTCGTCACCGAGGGCTCCCGTTCGAACTCGGGCTCCGCCGCCTCCTGCATGCCCCGGTAGGCCAGGTACTGCCCCTCCTGGACGGCGTCGGCCACGAGCTTCGTGATGAGGGCGCAGGACCGGATGGCGTCGTCGTTGCCGGGGATGGGGTAGTCGACCTCGTCCGGGTCGCAGTTCGTGTCCACGATGGCCACCACGGGGATCCCGAGGCGCCTGGCCTCTTTGACCACGATCTGCTCCCGCTTGGTGTCGATCACGTAGACGGCGTCCGGCAGCCGGTCCATGTCCTGGATCCCCGCCAGGTTCCGCTCGAGCTTCTGCTTCTCCCGCTGGAGGCGGAGGACCTCCTTCTTGGGCAGGACCTCGAAGGCCCCCGACCGCTCCATCTCCCGCAGCTCCTTCAGCCGCCGCAGGCGGGCGTGGATCGTCTGGAAGTTGGTGAGCATGCCCCCCAGCCACCGGGTGTTCACGTAGGGCATCCCCACCCGGCTGGCGTGCTCCGCGACGGTCTCCTGGGCCTGCTTCTTCGTGCCCACGAAGAGGACGATGCCCCCGCGCCGTCCCACCTCCACCAGGAACCGGTGGGCCCGCTCGATGGCCTCGAGGGTCTTGTTGAGGTCGATGACGTAGATCCCGGCTCGCTCCCCGAAGATGAACCGACGCATCTTCGGGTTCCACCGCCTGGTCTGGTGCCCGAAGTGGACGCCCGCCTCGAGGAGCTCCCGTCGGGTGACGACGGGCATGACGGTTCCTCCTTTCCTCGGTTTTTCGCCTCCGCCGGTTCGTCCCCGCCGCGGCCCGCCCCGCGCCGGCCGGAGGGCCGGGTCGGGGGCCGGGACCCCGCGGCGAGTCCCCGGACGTGTGGATTTCGGCCGGACCGGCGGCCCGGCCGAGAGGAGTCTAGCAGGCAACCTTCGCGAGCGGGCAGGG
The DNA here is from genome assembly GCA_035573915.1 of Actinomycetota bacterium. Lineage (GTDB taxonomy): Bacteria > Actinomycetota > UBA4738 > UBA4738 > UBA4738 > DATLZQ01. The sequence continues at coordinate 3,708 of DATLZQ010000110.1, forward strand.
CCGGTGCCTGCGCCCGGGCCTGAGCCAGCGGCGAGGGCCTAGCAGCCGCCCCGGGGCCGAAGCGCTCGGCAGGGGCCCGGCGCCGGGGGCGCGGTCAGCGGGCCCGGAGAGGCTGCCCCCCTTCCTCGGCCTGGAGGACTCGCTCCCGGACCGCGAACCACCGGTAGGCCAGGGCGGCCAGCACGGAGAGGTGGAGGAAGCTCACGGCAAGGACGTGGACCCAGACGGGGATGGAGGGGGTGGCCGAGGAGGCCCGGGCCCCCGGGGCGGTCAGGGAGAGCAGGATGGCCACGCTCGTGTAGAGGAGCGACAGGACGAGGTGGCCGGGCCCGGGCTGGCGGGCGGCCCGCAGGGCCAGCCGCAGGACCCGCCGCAGGGAGGGGCCGTCCGAGACCGCCACCACCGGGGAGAAGCCCAGGAGGAACACCCCACCCACGAGGAGCACGATCATGAGGAGCTGCCCGAGGGCCCCGAGGAACCCCCCGAGCACGACCCCGCCGGTCAGGGCCAGCAGGAGGAACGCGGCCTCCACCCCTAGGACGGTGGGAAACGACCGCAGGGCCCGGGCCAGCCCGCCCGGTGCCAGCCCGGCCCGTCTCGGTCCGGCCCCGGCGGGCGGGCCGTGCCGGTCGGGCCCCAGACCCTCCACGACGAGCCCGGCCCACACCGCGAGGACCGCCGCTCGGAGCAGGAGCAGGCCGGCGCCGGCGGCGAAGGCCAGGGCCGGGGGCAGGTCTCGCCCCGTCGCCAGGAACTGCACGTCCAGCAGGTTGTGCAGGGGCGGGAGGGCCGCCAGGAGCACGAGGGCGTTCGTGCCGGGCGGCAGGACCGCCGGGTAGACGGCGTAGACCCCCCACACCGCGGCCACGCCCAGGAAGCAGGCCGCCAGCAGGGCCGGAGAGGACCCCACGAGCGTCATCCCCCGGGCCAGGCTCAGGAAGAGCGGGGGAAACGGCCCGAGGTCGCCGCGCGAAGGTCGGGCCGGACGGGTCGCCCTGACCGGGCGGGCGGCCGGCTCCCGGGCTCCCTGCCCTGCCCTGGGGCCCGGCCCCCGTCGGCTCCTCCGCTTCCGGCTCATCTCGGGCCCTCCGGAGGGGGTACCCCCCTGGGGATCCGGCCCGCCACGAACCGGAACAGCACGAACAGCCCCAACCCCAGGGCGGCCGCCGCGGCGGCGAAGTTGGCCAGGGCCCGAGCGGGCCGGAGCCGGGTGGGCGACAGGAGGTCCACGAGCGCCCCCGCGGGGTCGTGTCCGAGGGCCACGACCCCGCCCTGGACGGCGATGGTCGGGGCCAGGAGGTGGTCCTCGCCCGCCGGGGCCAGGCCCCCCACCGGGCCAGGACCGAGGTCGGCCTGCCAGACGAGGTGACCGTCGGCGGTCCGGATGGCCGCCAGGGTGCCGTCGTCCAGGCCCACGTACAGGTGCCCGCCCACGACGAGCGGGGCCCCCCAGGTGGCGCCGGCCCGGAACTGGAAGTCCCAGCGCTGCTCGCCCGAGCCGGCGTCCAGGCCGTAGACCCCGCCCAGCCGGTCCTGGAGGTAGACGCCACCGCCCTCCACGGCCGGCGAGGAGAGGGGGCTGAAGAAACCGTGGACTGCCGCCCGCCAGCGCTCCCGCCCGTCCCGGAGGTCGAGGGCGTAGACGGTGAAGTCGCCCAGGCCCACGTAGACCGTGCCCCCGACCACGGTGGGAGACGTGCTGCCTGCGCCCAGCCGGCGAGGCCGGAAGGACCAGAGGGGCCGACAAGTCGGCTGCCCGCAGCCCTCGGTTGCCGCGGCCAGGACGGTGATCCCGCCGGTCTCGCGCTCCTCGGCCACCGCCACGACGAGGCCGTCGGAGGCCGCCGGGGCCACGTCCACTGCGCCCCCGGCCTGCACCCGCCACCGCTCCTGCCCCGTGGCCAGGTCCAGGGCCACCAGGGAACCTTCCCTGGTCCCCACGAACACCTGCCCACCAGCCACGGTGGGCCCTGCCGCCCCCACGGTCCCCAGGGCGACCCGCCAGCGCCGCCGGCGGGTCCGGAGGTCCACCGCCACCAGGGCCCCCTCGGCCCTCGTCCGGCCCTCCGCGTAGACCACGAGGCCTTCCGCGGGGTCCACGGCCGGAGGGATGAGGGGGCCGGGGGTACGAGGCAGCGTCCACAGGACGCCTCCCGTGCGAGGGTCGAGGCCCACCACTGCGGCGGGGGCCGTGGCCACGGCCGCGCCCGGCGCCACCGCGGGGGTGGAGAGCCGGCCGTCTCCGCTGTCCGTGGCCCGCCAGAGCACGCGCAGCGGCGGGGCCGGCCCCCCGATGGCCGCCCCAGGGTGCTCAGGGCCCCCCTGGAGCGAGGGCCACGCGGCTTGGGCCAGCGAGGCCCCTTGCGAGGGCGTGGGGGCCGCGACGCCCAGGCCGCAGAGGCCGAGGAGCAGGAGCGCGAGGGCCCCGGCACGGAGCGACGCGAACGCTCGAGCGGTGGACGACGGGGGCGAGGGCCCCACCTGCTCCATGGCGGAAGCCAGCCCACGGCCCGGCAGGCGGGACCAGCCAGCGGCCGCACTCAAGGCGCCGCCATTGTAGGGGCCAGCGCGGACCGCGGATCGCCGGGCCTCCGGCGCGCCTCCCGCTCGTCTTCGGGCGTCCCCTCGCCGCCCGACCGGTCAGTCTTCAGCCTGTGGTCAGCCTCCCACCGTTCCCCTCCTCAGGGGCCCTTCTCCAGCGGCGCCAGGTGGACGAGCCCCACCACGCTCCTGGGCCCGAGGAGCAGCATGGGGTCCAGGTACAGGTCCCCCAGCCGGGCCCCGAAGTGCAGGTGCGGCGGCGCGGAGCCGGGGTGCCCCTGCCCGGTCCTGGCGACCACCTGGCCTCTGGCCACCGCCTGCCCCGGCACGACGAGCACGGCCGAGACCCACGAGTACGTCGTCCGCACGCCGTCGGCGTGGTCGATGGAGACGAACAGGGACCCCGCCACCGCCCCCGCGAACGCGACCACCCCCGCCTGGGCCGCCCGGACCGGTGTCCCGACCGGCGCCCCGATGTCGATCCCCCGGTGGCCGGCCCCGAACGGGGTGGATGGAGGCTCGAAGGGCCGCAGGACCGGCCCCAGGACCGGCCAGGCGTAGGACCCGGGGACGGGGGCCCCGACCTCGTCCGCGAGGAGCGCTGGGCCCGCCGCCCGAGGCCCGGC
>DATLZQ010000111.1:0-10001 GCA_035573915.1 Actinomycetota bacterium
CGGGCCTACGGCAGGGACGGGCTCCGCCCCAGGCCGGCCCCGCCCCGCCGCCACCCCAGGCGGCTCCCCGCCCAGCTCGGGGTGGCCATCGGCGCCCTGGCGGTGGTTCCACGAGGAGGGGCCCCGGCGGATCGCCCGCAAGCTCTCCCACCCCCCTTGCGGGGGCTACCGGGTCTCCCCTGCCGGGGTCTACCGGTGCCTCCGGCGCTTCGGGCTGTCCACCCGCTTGGAAGCGCCGGGCGACTCCGAGGCCCGGTCCCTGGCCCAGGTGGGCCTGAACAGCCGAGCGGGCCTCTAGGAGGGTCCGGGCCGTCCTTACCGAAGGCGGGGCGGAGTTCGTGGGCCCCGCCTGCCGGGAGGCCCTGGCCCGGGCCGGGACAGGCCATCGCCGCACCCGGCCCCGCCGGCCCCAGGCAGGCGGGATCTGCGAGCGGTTCCACGGGACTGTCCGGCACGAGCACTACCGGCGGGCCTTCCGCCGCCGCTACTACCGGAGCCCCACAGAGGTCCAGGGGGACCTCGAGGGGTCCTCCGCCCCTACAACTTCAAGCGGGAGCACTTCGGAAGAGGCATGGACGGGGACACCCCCGCCAGCCGCTTCTACCGCGAGGTGGTGGAGGTCGGTGCCTAGGCCCAAACCGTCAACACCTCGCGGAGATCGGACAGGCTAAGCCGGCACCCTTGCCCTCAGCCGCCCTCCAGGGCCCGGCGCCGGGCCCTGGCCCTGAGCTCCTCGAACTGCTCCCGCGGGGTGGTCCGCATGCCCAGGCGGACCGGGTGGTAGAGGGTCCCGTGGCAGTCGGAGGACCCCGTCCAGACCAGGCCCAGGCGCTCGGCCATCCGCACGTAGCGGTCCTCGGCCTCCGGAGGGTGGTCGGGGTGGAGGGCCTCGAGCCCGTCCAAGCCCCGCTCGGCCAGGGCCTCCACGAGCTCGTCCGGGACGGGTTCGGCCTCCCGCCAGGTGCCGGGGTGGGCGAGGACGCAGGCCCCGCCGGCCCGGTGGACGAGCTCCAGCGCCTGCACGGGGTCGAGGGCGTGCTTCTCCACGTAGGCCCGGCCGCCGTGGCCGATGAGCTCCTCGGTGAAGGCGTCCTTGACCGAGGCCACCACCCCCGCCTCCACCAGGGCCCGGGCGATGTGGGGGCGGACGATGGTCCCCCCGCCCGCGATCTCCCGCACCCGTTCGAAGCTGATGGGGTACCCGAGCTCCTGGAGCTTGGCCACCATCCGCTCCCCCCGGCGGTACCGGTCCTCCCGCAGCCGCTGGAGCTCGGCCCGGAGGGCGGGGTGCCCGGGGTCCGCGAAGTAGCAGAGCATGTGGACGCCCTGCCCCTCGTGGACCGTGGAGAGCTCGAGCCCCGGGACGACCTCCACCCCCAGCCGGGCCCCGGCCTCCGTCGCCTCCCGCAGCCCGTCCACGGTGTCGTGGTCGGTGACCGCGATGGCCTCGAGCCTGCGCTCCCGGGCCAGGGCCACGAGCTCCTCCGGCGTGAAGGTGCCGTCCGAGTAGCGGGTGTGGGTGTGGAGGTCGATCCCGGCCACGCCTGCATGGTAGCGGGGGCCGCTTCAGCCCCGGGCGAGACCGTCCGAACTACTATGCAGGGGCCCGAGGAGGACGAGCGTGCTCGCGGAGGCGGTCCAGCAGACCATCTCGGTCCTGGTGTGCGACGACCACCGTCTGCTCACCGAGACCCTCACGGCCGTGCTCGGGCGGGACCCGGCGATCGCGCCGCTGGTCCCCGCCGTTCACTCCCCCGAGGAGGCCATCGAGGTGTGCCGGACGCGGCACCCGAACGTGGTCCTCATGGACATCGAGTTCAAGAGCTCCATGTCCGGGATCGAGGCCACCCGGCGGATCAAGGCCGTCTCCCCCACCACCAAGGTGGTGGTGATGACCGCCCACGAGGAGGACCGCCTGCTGGTGGAGGCGGTGGAGGCCGGGGCCTCGGGGTTCCTGCGCAAGACGGAAGGGGTGGACGAGCTCCTGGCCACAGTCAAGGCCGCCGCCGCCGGGGAGATCCTCATCGACCAGGCCCAGCTGGCTAGGCTCCTGCCCCGGGTGGCTCGGGAGCGGGAGGTGAACCGGGACGCCCAGCTCCTGCTCTCCCAGCTCACCCCCCGGGAGCGAGAGATCCTCCAGCTCCTGGGGCAGGGGATGCGCAACGAGGCCGTCGGGGCCGCCCTCTACATTAGCCCCCAGACCGTCCAGACCCACATCCGCAACATCCTCACCAAGCTGGGGGTCCACTCCAAGCTCGAGGCGGTGGTCTTCGCCCTCCGCCACGGGGCCATCTCGCTGTAGCGCTCCCAAACCGGTCCCGGGCGGAAACTACAAAGTCCTTGTACTACAAGGGCTTTGCTCTACAAACGTCTTGTGCCATTCGTGGCACGAACCGACTCTTGAACCGCGATCACGAACTTGGACGGCTGGAGACCGCGTGGGCCGCCTGCCGACGCGGCCAGGCACAACTGGCCGTCGTCTGGGGCCGGCGCCGCGTGGAGAAGACCTTCCTCCTCGCTCACTTCGTGCGAGGCAAGCGCTCGATCTTCTTCGTGGCGACTCAGCAGTCGCAGACCGTGGAACTCGCACGGCTGGCCGAGGCGGTCCGGAGGGACCTCGGGACGAGGCCGCTGACCTGGCCGGTGGAACCTTCCCGAGCTGGGAGGCTGCCCTCCGCTTCTCTGCGGCCCTCGCGCGGACTGAACCGCTCGTCGTGGTCTTGGACGAAGTGCCGTACCTTGCACGGTCAACGCCTGGCTTCGCCAGCGTGGTTCAGGCGGTCTGGGACCACCTCGCAGCGGGAACGAGGCTCCTTCTCGTTCTCACCGGCTCCGCCGTCGGGATCGTGGAGATGATGCTCGGACCCGGAGGCGCGTTGAGGGGAAGGCCGACGGTGACGCTCCGGATGGATCCCCTCGACCCGCTCGCGGCCCGAGCACTCCTGCCCCGGCTTCGGTCGGCCGACTTCCTCCAGGCGTACGCAGCGTGCGGCGGTTACCCTCTCCATCTGCGGGCCTGGGACCCGAACGGGACGGTCGGAGAGAACCTCTTCCGCCTGGCCTTCACCCCCGGCGGCATCCTCCTCGAGGATGCGCAAGGGATCCTCTCCGAGGAACTGCCAGACGTCGGGGGGTACCCTCGGATCCTGGCAGCCATCGGCCGGGGGCGGACCAGGCCCTCGGAGATCGCCGGCGAGGCAGGCCAGCGGGTCGAGCATCCCCTGGACGTCTTGGTGAGGGGCGGCTTCGTCCGCGAGCTGTGCCCGTCGGCGCCCCCAAGCGAACCCGTCCGCTGTACGAGATCGCCGACCTACACCTGGCGTTTTGGTTCCGCGTCCTCTACACGGAGGTCGGGCTGATTGACGCGGGTCAGGGTCGAACAGTGCAACGCCGAACCGGCCCCCAGTGGCAACAGCACGTGGGGTGGGTGTTCGAAGAGGTGGCCAGGGCTCATGCGGTCCGTCTGGCACAGCGCGGGGAGCTACCCGAGGACCTCGTCATCGGAAGGTGCTGGGCGACAGCCGGAGAGCCCTGCGAGGTGGACGTCCTCGGCCTGCGGGGGGGACGCACGCACCTCCTGGGGGAGGTGAGGTGGCAGGAGAGGCCACTGGGGGGAAGAGATCTGGCTGAGCTCCTGGCCAAGCGAGCCAGGGTGCCTCGGCCTGCCGAACGCCTCACGCTGTCCCTGTGGGGACGGGCAGGGGTGGATCCTGTGCTTCGCAAGCGAGGCGTCCTGGGATTCGACCTCCACGACGTGCTCCGATAAGGGTGCGCGGACGGCCCCGGGACGGTCTCGGCGCACCTCCGGCCGTGACGGGCTCCGGATATGCTCCCGGCGGTGACACGGGTCGCGGTGTTCGGCGCCGGGGCGATGGGGACGGCCTTCGCCATGCACCTCGCCCGCCGGGGCAACGAGACGGTCCTCTGGGCCAGCCCCTTCGACGAGCGGGTGCTCCCGTCGCTCCTCTCCGAGCGGCGGCACCCGGCCCTGCCCGAGACCCTTCCGCCCTCCCTCCGCGTGCTCGGCCCCGATGCCCTGGCCGACGCGGGGAGGGAGGTGGAAGTGGGGGTCATCGGGGCCCACTCGGCGGGGGCCAGGACCCTCACCCGGACCGTGGTGGAGGGGTGCGGGCCCCCACCAATCCTCGTGGGGGTGGCCAAGGGACTGGAACCGGGGACCGCCAACCGGATGTCCGAGGTGTACCGGGAGGAGTGCGGGCACGACCGGGTGGTGTCGGTGGGCGGGCCGTGCCTGGCTCCCGAGCTGGCTGCGGGGCTCCCCACCGCCGCCGTGTTCGGCGCCCCCGGGCGGGAGACGGCCGACCGGGCGGCGGAGGCCTTCCGGTCCCGGGAGCTCGCGGTGGTCGTGACCGACGACCTGGCGGGCCTCGAGTACTGCACGGTGGCCAAGAACGTGGCGGCCATCGGGCTGGGGCTGCTGGACGGCCTGGGCAAGACGGCCAACCGAAGCTACGCCAACGCCAAGGCCGCCCTGTTCACCCAGGCCTTCCTCGAGATGGAGGCCCTGGTGGTGGCCCTGGGGGGGCGGGCCGACACCGTACGGGGCCTGGCGGGAGTGGGCGACACCCTGGTCACGAGCCTGGGCGGGCGCAACCGCCTGTTCGGTGAGGCCGTGGGTGAGGGGATGGACCCACGGACGGCCCTGGAGGCGATGGCCAGCCGGGGCCTGACCGTGGAGGGCTGGGACTCGGCTCGGGACATTGGCCTGCTGGCCCGACGCGCGGGCACGGAGGTCCCCTTCTTCACCCAGGTCCACCGGATCCTCTTCGAGGGCGCCCCCCCCGAGAGCATCTTCGACTGTCTCCCGCGCGGGTAGACGCGCGTCCCGGCCGCTCTCATGGCCCTCGGGGTCGACCAAATAGCGCCACCGCCGCGGGAGGGGGCGCTGCCGGCGGAGCCCGGAGAGGTCAGGGGGCCGGCCCGCCCTCCCCGGGGAGGGCGTAGACCCCCTTGTCGGCCTTGCGGACCTTCCCCTCCTGGGCGGCCCGGGCCAGGGCGGCCAGCAGGTTCCGCCTGATGTCCCGCTGGGTGAAGGGGTCGAGGTAGCCCCGGCGGAGGGCCAGGTCCTGGATGACCGTCCAGTGGAGGGGCCGCCCCTCCTCCCGCAACACGGTCAGGGCCGCCTCGAGGAAGTCCACCGGGCGCTCAGAGGCGGTGGGCGGCGGGCACCACCGCATGGGCGAAGAGCTCCACAGCGGACCAATCGAAGACCGCGAAGGGGAGCGAGGCCACGCTCGCCACGAACTCCTCCACCCCGAGCCGGGCCAGCCCCTCGAGCCGCTCCAGGCACTCCTCCGGGGTGCCCGTGAGGGTGTCCGCGGCGAACCGCTCGAGGGGGACCCCGTCCAGGGCCCCGCCCGGCGTCCACCGCTGGAGGGCCCGGTAGCGGCGACGGAGGTCGCTTCGGTCCTCGCCCACCAGCGCGTACAGGCCCAGCGACAGCCGCACCGTGGACGGATCCCGGCCCTCCGCCCGGGCGATCCTCCGGAGAACGGCCACCCGCTCGGCGTAGGCCTCGGGGGTCCACCGCCAGACCGTGTTCCACCCGGCGGCGTGGCGGGCCACCAGCCGCAGCCCGCGCTCCCCGCCCTTGCCGCCCACCCAGACCGGCGGGCCCCCCGGCTGGACGGGCGGGGGCTGGTTGTGGGCCCCGGAGAGCCGGAAGAAGCGACCCTCGAAGTCCACCGGGCCCCCCCGGAACAGGGCCGTCACCACCTCCACCGTCTCCTCCAGCACGGCCATCCGGCGGCCCGTGGACGGCCACCCGTAGCCGAAGGCCCGGAACTCCTCCTCGTACCAGCCGGCCCCCAGCCCCAGGTCGAACCGCCCCCCGGAGACGAGGTCGATGGTGGTGGCCATCTTGGCCACGAGGGCGGGGTGCCGGAAGGGGGCGCAGGCCACCAGGGTCCCCAGCCGCACCCGCCGGGTGGCCGCGGTCAGGCCGGCCAGCGCGGTGAAGGGCTCCACCGTCCCGAGCAGGCCCTGGGGGCCCCCGTAGCGGGCGACGTTGGCGAAGAAGTGGTCGGAGACCCAGACGGAGTCGAAGCCCAGCTCCTCGGCCCGCCGGGCCGCCTCCACCAGCCGGTCCCAGCTGAGCGGCCGGCCGTCGGGGAACGAGTAGTCGTAGTGGGGCAGGGCCAGACCCACGCGCACGGGGCCGATCCTACGGGACGGCTCCGGGCCCGCACCACCGGCGTCCCGGCGCCTCCGGTTCGGCGGCGGCCGGGGCCGCGGGCTTTCACCGAACAGGGCCGCCCGGCCGGTAAGAAGAGCGCGATCGTTGAGTCGGGGGGTTCCTCCCTCCAGTCTTCGGGTGTCGGACTCGAGACGAAGGGAGGGCAGAGGAGCGGATGGGGACCACCCCGGGCCATCAGAAACGCCGTCGACCCGCAAGACCGGACCAGGAGGGTCCCACTTGACAACGCGCTCTTAATTTAGATCGGTCAGAGGTACCGCAGGACGTCCTCGGCGTCGGTGAGCTCGACCCCGGGCGGGACCCGGATCCCGGAGGGCACCTTGAGCCGCGGATAGACCGAGACCCCGCCCGCGAGCCGCACCCCCGCGTAGACGACGACCTCGTCCCCCAGGGCCACCCGGTCCTCGAGGACCGTGGGGTGCTTGGGATCGCTGCGGATCTCGCTCATGGAGCCCACGTAGGCCCGGACCACGGTCGCCCCGTGCCCGATGATGGCCCCGTCCCGCACCTGGGAGCCGGTGACGCGGGCCCCGGTCCGGACCTCCACGTCGTCGTCGAGGTTGGACTCGGCGATGACCACGTCCGGCCCGATCTCGCAGTACCGGCCGATCCGCACGGCCGGGCCGATCCGGACCAGCCCCTCCTCGAGCTTCTCGTAGAGGGTCTTGCCGGTCTCCGCGTCCCGCATGGAGAGGGACTCGGGGGCGATCCACACCCGCTGCCCGGGGTCGTAGGGCGGCCCCATGAGCCGGACCACGGACTCGAAGTTCCCCCGCAGCGCGTCCACCATGGTCTCCAGGTAGTCCTCGACGTTGCCCAGGTCCCCGATGCGCCGCACGGGGTAGGCGTACACCGGGTAGCCGTGGCCTACGAGCCAGGGGAGGAAGTCCTTGCCGAAGTCGAGGCTGCGCCGCCGGAGGAGGGCCACCTGGGGGTGCTCGGCCACCTGCCGGAGGGTCCGGATGTCCACCAGGTAGAACCCGGCGTTGGTGAGGAGAGGCAGGTTGTCGAACTCCCGCTCGTCGCGTACCCCGAAGTAGTCCCGGATCTCCCCCAGGGTGGGCTTCTCCACGAACGAGAGGACCTTGCTCTCGGGGTCGGTGAGCATGACCCCGTACTTCCCGGCCACCTCGGTGGGGGCCCGGGTCATGGCGGCGATCGTCACGGTGGCCCCGGTCTCCCGGTGCCGCTCCAGCATGGGCTCCAGGTCGAAGTCGATGAGGGAGTCGGTGGGGAAGATGAGTGCCGTGCCGTCCAGGTCCCAGTACTCGAGCATCCGGAGGGTGGAGTCGGCGCTGCCCGTGGAGAGGGCGTCGTACTTCACGGGCGAGTACTGGATGTCGACCCCGAACTCCTCCCCGTAGCCGATGAGCACCTTGATCTGGTAGCGGTTCTCCTTGCCGTGGGCGATGATCGCGTACTGCTTGATGCCCTCGGCCGACAGGATCTGGATCACCCACCGGATCAGGCGCCGCCCCAGGAAGGCCATGGCCGCCTTGGAGCGGAGGTAGCCCGGCGCCTTCAGGGTGAGGGGCCGGGCCCGCGTCCCCTGTCCGCCCGCCAGTCCGATCCCGATGACCTCGCTGACGCCGGACATGACCTCACGATCATACGTGGCGGCCCCCCACCGGCGCCCACCGCGGTCAGGGCAGGGAACCCAACGGTCCCGCCCGCCGGTCGTTTGGGGTGAGGCCAGCCCCGGGAACCATGGAAAGGCGAGGCGACCACCCGCCGGGTCCCTCGCCCCTCCCACTTGGAGGCCACGTGGCGCGCCGAGGACAGCACACGGAGCGGGAAGGAGCCCGGAGCCGCCCCCAGGGAGCTGGGGAACTGCCGGCGCTGCTATCCCGGACCGAGCTCCAACGGTCCCTCACCCACCGCCAGCTTCGCGACCTGACGCCCTACTGCGAGGCCCGGGCCCTTGAGCCGGGGGCCACCCTCTTCCGCCAGCGCGAGCCGGCCCGGGCCGTCTACTTCCTCCTCCAGGGGACGGTGGAGCTCAGGGTCCGGCCCCCGGGCCGCCGCGTGGCCCGCACCGTGGATCTGGCAGACGCCGGGTGGGCCGTCGGCACCGAGTCGGTCTTCGGCCTGGACGCCTACCTCGCCACAGCCAGGGCCCTGGACGAGGTGCGGTGCGTGGCCGTCCCCCGCTCGTCGCTCCGTCGGCTGGCCCAGGAGCGGCCCGACCTGGCCGTGGGCGTGCTGGAGGCCTGCGGGCGGTGCGCCCTCCAGACCGTCCAGCGCGCCGCCATCCTCACCCACGCCCCGGTGGAGGTGGCCCTCGGCCGGCTGCTCCAGGACCTGGGACGGCGCCGCCAGGAGGGCGGGGGTGGGCCGGTCCGCAGGCGGTCCGCGCGGATCCCCACGCCCGCTGCTACCATGCGCCGCCGGAGCCCGCGGATGATCCCGTCGGAGGACCGTCCTCCGGGGAGGGAGGGAAGCCTTGGAGCCCTGGGCCTGCGAGTTCCGGGGGCGGCTCGAGGAGCACTGGTTGGAGAGCCGGGCCCTGCGGGACAACCCGCTGGGCGACCCCCACGTGCGCCCCCTGTGGGTGTCGGTGCCCGCCAGCTACGACGAGGGAGACGACCGCTACCCCACCGTCTACGTCCTGCACAGCCTGGCCGCCCAGCTCGACATGTGGCGGAACCGCAAGCCGTTCGCCAGGACGTTCCCCGAGGCCGTCGACCACCTCTTCGCCTCGGGGCAGGCCCCGCCCTGCCTCGTGGTGTGGGTGGACGCCTGGACCTCCCTGGGGGGAAGCCAGTTCCTGGACTCCCCCGCCACTGGCCGCTACCACACCTACCTCTGCGAGGAGGTGGTGGCCTGGGTGGACCGGCACTACCGGACCCTGCCTCACCCCGCCCACCGGGCCCTCATGGGCCACTCCAGCGGGGGCTACGGGGCCATCGTCACCGCCATGCGCCGCCCCGACCTGTTCGGCGGCTTCGCCTCCCACGCCGGGGACTGCCTGTTCGAGGCCTGCTACCTGCCGGACTTCCCCAAGGCCGTCCGGGCCCTGCGCCTGGAGTACGGGGGCTCCTACGAGCGCTTCTGGGAGGACTTCCGGTCCCGCCCCGGGTTCACCAAGGAGAGCGACGGCGTCCTGCTCAACGTGTACTGCATGGCGGCCTGTTACTCCGCCGAGCCCGACGGGACCGTGCGCCTCCCCTTCGACCCGACCACCGGGGCGCTCGACCTGGAGGTGTGGGCCCGGTGGCTGGCCCACGACCCGGTCCGCCTGGCCCCGCACCACGCGGAGGCGCTCAGGTGCATGCGGGCCGTCTACCTCGAGGCGGGCCGACGCGACGAGTACTTCCTGGACCTCGGGGCGGAGGCTCTGCGGCAGGCCCTGGCCGCCGCCGGCGTGGCCGAGGTCGGGTGCGAGCTGTTCGAGGGCCGCCACGGAGGGGTCGACCACCGGTTCCCCCTGGGCCTGCGGTACCTGGCCGAGCGGCTGGCGCCGGAGTGGTAGCCGGCCTCGGGCCGGGCCGAAGCGCGACTCCGGACCCTAGGCGGGGAGCTCGACCGGGACCACCTCGAGGGTCAGCACCCGGCCGTCCCGGTAGAGCCGGACCGGGACGGGCCGCCCGATGACCTCCCCGGCCATGAGGCGCTGGAGGTCGTCCACCCCCTCCACCGGGCGCCCGTCCACGTCGAGGATGAGGTCCTCGGGGCGGATCCGTGCCCGGTCCGCCGGGCTCCCCTCCACCACCTGGACCACTTCCACCCCTCGCGCCCGGGCCACCTCCCGGGCCAGGCGGGGCGGGAGGGGGCGGGAGCCGCC
>DATLZQ010000112.1:0-15057 GCA_035573915.1 Actinomycetota bacterium
GGCGGGCGGTCTCCGCCCCCGCCAGCCCCCCACCCCCCGTCGAGAGCATGATCCGGAGGGGGGACCGGAGCCCCAGGCCCACCAGGCGCTTCTCGAGCATCTCGATGTAGCGGGCCACCAGGGGGAGGACGTAGGCGTTGGCCACCACGGTGGAGGTTCGGGCGAACTCCCCGAGCTCCGGGCAGACCTCGCTGGAGAGCGACAGGGCCACCTCGGGGAGCTCCCGGCGGAACACCTCCGCCACGAGCTGCTCGTGGGCGGGGTTGCGGTAGGAGTGCAGGAGGCAGACCGCCACGGCCTGCACCCCCTCCCGGGCCGCCCGGCGGGCCAGGCGGCGGACCTCCTCGGGGTCCAGGGGCACGTCCACCGTCCCGTCCGCGAGTACCCGCTCGTTGACCGGCCAGGTCAGCCGACGGGGGACCAGGGGCTCGGGGAGCTCGAGGAAGAGGTCGTAGAGGTCGTAGCGGAGCTCGCGGCGGATCGTGAGCACGTCCCGGAAGCCCCGGGTACACACGAGGGCGGTCGTGGCCCCCTTGCGCTCGATGAGGGCGTTGGCCACGAGGGTGGTGGCGTGCACGACCTCCCGGACGTCCTCCGGCGGGACGTGGTCCAGGAGGCGGGCCAGCCCCGCCTCCACCCCGACGGAGGGGTCGCCGGGGGTGGTGAGGACCTTCGCGTTGGCTCCCACCCGGTCCTCGACCTGGAGGACGAGGTCGGTGAAGGTCCCCCCGATGTCCACCGCGACCCGGCCCCGGCGGGCGGACCGGGAGGCGTCGCCGGCCGCCGTCCTCGGGCGAGCGGCCCCGGGACGTGGGCGTTGGGCCACCTGACCTCCAGGTCTCTTGACGTCGAGATAGCATACCCTGGACCGGCGCGACGGGCGAAGCGGGCCTCGGATCGGCGGGAGCGGGCGTGGGGCCGGTCCGGCGGGGCGGCGCCGCGGCTGCGCGGCCTGGTCGGTGTCAGCCTGTAGGCTGGTGCCGGGATGCCGCTGCTCGGGAGGAGGAGCAGTCACTTCGACGTCCCCGTCCAGGACCTGGTCCTGCGGGTGACCGGGCCCGAGGACCTCTACGAGGAGGCCCGGGCGGCCGGCATGCAGTTCTGGGAGCAGGTCCAGTCCTACGCCATCCGCAACCCGGCCTTCCGGGACAGCCGGGGCCCCGTGGAGGTCGGCGACGACGCCCCCGTCGTGGCCCTCCGGATGGCCCGGCTGGCCGCCCTGGCCGGGGTGGGCCCCATGATCACCCTGCGCGGGGCCCTCACCGAGTTCGTGGGCCGCCAGCTGGTCCGGTCGTCGCCCGAGGTGGTGGTGAGCTCGGGGAGCTCCCACTTCGTGGCCACGAGGAAGCGGGCCAGGATGGTCGTCCACCCCGGCGGCCGCCAGGCGGGCGAGGGGCTGGCCCTGGTCCTCAGGCCCGAGCTCGGGCCCCAGGGGGTGCACACCACCAGCGGCCGCCTGGTCCTCCCGGGGGGAGGGGCCGACGGCCTGGTGGTGGTGGCCCGCTCCTGCATCCTGGCCGACGCCGCCGCGGCGGGGGCCACGGCTCTGCTGGCGGGGGGCGGGTCGCTGCGGTCCGCCCTGGGGTACCTGCAGCGGGTCCCGGGGGTGATCGGGGCCCTGGTGGTGCGGGGGGGCCGGATCGGCGTGGCGGGGTCCCTGGAGCTCGCCGGGTAGGAGGAGGACGTGGCCCGAGACGCTGCGCGCAAAGAGGAAGCGCGGACGGTGGCCCCGGGAGCGGCGCGCCCCCAGCCGGAGGCCCGCCGGGAACCCGAGGAGCGGCGGAGGGCGGAGGCCAAGCGGCGGGTGGAGGAGCTCCGCGACCTCATCAACTACCACGACTACCGCTACTACGTGCTCAACGAGCCCGAGATCTCCGACGCCGAGTACGACGAGCTCGTGCGGGAGCTCCGGGCCCTGGAGGAGGCCTTCCCCGAGCTCATCACCCCTGACAGCCCCACCCAGCGGGTGGGGGGCGCCCCCGCCGAGCTCTTCGCCCCGGTCAGGCACCGACAGCCCATGCTGTCCCTGGACAACGCCTTCAGCTGGGAGGAGCTCAACGCCTGGGGGAAACGGATCGAGCGGGTGGTGGGCCAGCAGGCGGACTTCGTCTGCGAGCTCAAGATCGACGGGGTGGCCGTCTCCCTCACCTACGAGGACGGTGCCTACACCCTGGGGGCCACCCGGGGAGACGGGTACGTGGGGGAGGACATCACCGCCAACATCCGGACCATCCGGGCGGTCCCCATGCGCCTGCGGGGCAGCGGTCACCCCAAGGTCCTCGAGGTCCGGGGCGAGGTCTACCTCCCGGTCAGGGCCTTCGAGCGGCTGAACGAGGAGCTCACGGCCCGGGGCGAGCGCCCCTTCGCCAACCCCCGCAACGCCGCCGCCGGGAGCCTCCGCCAGAAGGACCCCCAGGTCACGGCCTCCCGGCCGCTCCGGCTGTGGTGCCACGGGATCGGGGCCTGCGAGGGGCGGCGGTTCCAGCGCCACTCCGAGGCCCTGGAGTACCTGCGGGAGGCCGGGCTCCCGGTGAACCCCGCCACGGAGCGGGTGGAGACCCTGGAGGAGGTGTTCGCCTACTGCGAGCGGTGGCAGCGGGACCGCCACACCGTCGACTACGAGATCGACGGGGTGGTGGTCAAGGTGGACCAGATCGCCCTCCAGGAGGAGCTGGGGGCCACCAGCCACGCTCCCCGGTGGGCCATCGCCTACAAGTTCCCCCCGGAGGAGCGGACCACCCTGCTCAAGAAGATCGACGTCCACACGGGCCGGACGGGGATCGTCACCCCCTTCGCCGTCCTCGAGCCCGTCTACGTGGGCGGGGTCACGGTGACCACCGCCACGCTCCACAACGAGGACGAGATCCGGAGGAAGGACGTGCGGGAGGGGGACACGGTGATCGTGCGGCGGGCCGGCGACGTGATCCCGGAGGTGGTAGGGCCGGTCCTGTCCAAGCGGCCCAAGGGGGCCAAACCCTGGACCTTCCCCCGGCGGTGCCCCTCCTGCGGGACGGAGCTCGTGCGCAAGGAGGGCGAGGCCTACTGGCGGTGCCCGAACCGGGAGGGGTGCCCCTCCCAGAAAGTGGAGTGGCTGTTCACGTTCGCCTCCCGCGGGGCCATGGACATCGAGCACCTGGGCTACAAGACCGGGATGCTCCTGCTGGACATGGGGTGGGTCAAGGACCCCGCCGACCTCTACTCCCTCGCCGCCGAGCAGCTGGCCCAGCTCCCGGGGTTCAAGGAGAAGTCCATCACGAACCTCCTCACCGCCATCGAGGCTTCCAAGGACCGTCCCCTGTGGCGGCTGCTGGTGGGCCTCAACATCCCCCACGTGGGGGCCCACGTGGCCCAGGTCCTGACCTCGGCCTTCCCCTCCATCGACCGGCTCCGGCGGGCCTCCTTGGAGGAGCTCCTGGCCGTGGAGGGGATCGGGCCGGAGATCGCCCAGAGCGTCTACGAGTGGTTCCGGGACCCCCGCAACCTGGACCTCCTGGAGCGGCTGCGGAAGGCCGGGGTTCGGATGGAGGAGCAGGCCCCACCGGTCCGGACGGAGGGGCCGCTCGCGGGCAAGACCATCGTCATCACGGGCGGGCTCAAGAGCATGTCCCGGGCCCAGGCGGAGGAGGCGGCCCGGGCAGCCGGGGCCCACGTGGCTTCCAGCGTCTCCAAGAAGACCGACTTCGTGGTGGTGGGGGAGAACCCGGGGTCCAAGTACGAGCGGGCCCTCCAGCTCGGGGTGGAGACCGTCGACGAGAAGGAGTTCCTCAGGCGGCTGAAGGGCTGACGGTGGCCCGCTCGGGGGCGAACTCCCGGGCCACCTCGAGGTAGCGGTCGGCGCAGCGCTCGGGGTCCAGGACCTCCCTGGCGTAGCGGGCGGCCTCCTGCTCCAGGGCCCTCCGGAGCTCGGGCTCTAGGGCCAGGCGGAGGAGGTGGGCGGCCAGCTCCTCCACCTGGTCCCCGTCCACCTCCACCTTGAGGGCCACGGTGGGGGGGAGCTCGGCGAAGGCCCCCACGTTGCTGACCGCGCAGGCCCGCCCCTCGGCCAGGGCCCGGGCCACGGTCCCGGACGTCTCGCCGGCCGTCGGGTAGCGGAGGTTCACCACGGCGTCCACGGCCCGGAGGTGGAGGTACAGCCGGACCCGGTCCACGTAGCCGCAGAGCCGGACCCGCCCGGCCAGCCCGTGGCGGTCGACCAGTCGCACCAGCCCTGGCCCGGCCTGGTTCATCCCCACCAGGAGTAGGAGGGCCCCCGGGACCCGACGGGCCAGGCGGGCGAAGGCCCCGAAGAGGGCGGCCGGCTGCTTGGGGCGGGTGATGAAGCCGAACTGGCCCACGAGGAAGGCGTCCGGTGGCAGCCGCAGGCGGGCCCGGGCCTCCGCCCGCCCCACCCCGGCCAGCTCCCGCGGGGGGACGCCCCCGTGGTGGGGGATGACCCGGACCGGGACCTCGGGGGCCCGCTCCCGGATGCGGTCGGCGGAGTCGTGGCTGTGGACGACCACCGCCCGGGAGGCCCGGGCCACGGTGGTGTTGAGGGGGAACAGGAACTTCTCGAACTCCGTGTTCAGCCCTCGCCAGGCGAGTTCGAGCAGCTCCCGTCCCCGCTCCCCGTACTCGGCCTCCACGAGCTCCCGGTACCGGGCCCGCTTCCAGGGCTTGCCCAGGTCGTCGCCCAGGAGGTGGTGCTGGACCACGTCGTGGAAGACCGCCACCCCGGGGTGGCGGCGGGCGGCGTCGAACACGAACCCGTGGTCGGGGTTGTTGCCCAGATGGTAGAGGGGCAGGCCGTGGGCCTCGGGGTCGTAGGCCTCCGGCGGGAGGACCGGGATCCCCGGGGGGGCCGCCACCCGGCGCCCGACCTGCCGGGGGGGAGGGGGGCAGAACACCCGGACCTCGGCCCGTCGGGCCAGGAGGGGGAGGAGCTCGGCCGAGTAGTCGCCGATGCCGGAGCGATAGGGAGGGAGGGGGGAGAACCAGGCGATCCGCATGCTCAGTCCGAGGGCCCGGGGGCGGCCTCGGGGGCGGACCTGGCGGGGTCCGGCCCCGGGGGAGCCCCGCGGGCGGTGGGCCCGCCCCCTCGGAGGGCCACGGAGGTGGGGAGGAGCCCCGTCCGCTCCCCGAGCGCGGCCACCTCCTCCCGCAGGGCCCGCAGCTCCTCCCGCAGGGCGTCCACCTGCTCCCCCAGGGCCCGGAGCTCGGACCCGTGGCGGGCCCGGAGCCCCTCGAGCTTCCGGTCCAGCTCCTGGAGGACGAGGTCCATCCGGGAGAGGAGGTCCTTGGTGAGGCGGGCCGTGATGTCGGGGCGACGGGCCAGGAGCCGCCCCTCGAGCTCCTCCACCTGGAGCTTGGCCTGACGGTCGTAGAGCTCGTGAGCCACCTCCCGGAGCCAGTTGCGCAGGGCCCGCCGCCGGCGATACCAGGCGATGGTCCCCTCGGGGAGGACGCGCTTGAGGAGCTCGCGGGCCGCCGTCACGGCCGCAAGCCTAGCGCACGCCCTCCCGGGGACGCGGGGAGGCCGTTGTTAGACTTGCTCCCATCCGCCCTCCCGGAGGAGGGCGCAGCCGGGACGAAGGGACCCATGGCCGCGAACGCCGCCCACCCCGACCTCCTGGTCCGCACCTCGGAGGTCCCCACCCTGCGGCCGCTTTCCCGGCTGCGGGAGCTGGCCGCCGCCCGGGAGGTCCTGGCCAACCTGGTGCGCAAGGAGGTCCGGGTCCGCTACAAGGCCTCGGTGTTGGGGGCGGGGTGGTCCATGCTCAACCCCCTCCTGTACCTGGCCGTGTTCACCCTGGTCTTCCAGCGGTTCCTGGGCCGGGGGGTGCCGAACTTCGCCGTCTACCTCCTGTCGGGGCTGCTCGCCTGGCAGCTCTTCGCCGGGTCCCTCACCGCCGCCGCTCGCTCGGTGGTGGACAACGCGAGCCTGGTGACCAAGGTCTACTTCCCCCGGGAGATCCTCCCCCTGGCCGCCGTGGGCTCCACCCTGGTCGACTTCGCCCTGCACGGGGTGGTCCTGCTCCTGTTCATCCTCGGGACCCGCCACGACGTCCTCGGGCCGGGGCTGGCCCTCCTGCCGCTCTCGTTCGCCGCCCTGCTCGTGCTGGCCACCGCCCTGTCCCTGTGGGTGGCTGCCCTCAACGTCCGCTACCGGGACACCCAGCACCTCCTGGGCCTGGTCCTCCTGGTGTGGTTCTGGCTCACCCCGGTCGTCTACCCCAGCGGCCACCTCTACCGGTCCCTGGCCCCCCACCGCCTGTTCGGGCTGCCCCTGTTCCACGTCTACCTGGCCAACCCCATGGCGGCGGTGGTGGCCGGGTTCCAGCGGGCCCTGTACGGGACGGTGTACGACCCCACCACCGGCGCCCCGCTGCTGTTCCCGGTGAGCGTGGGGTGGCTGGCGGTGCTCAACGCCTCGGTCCTGGCCGGGGCGTTGGTGCTCCTGCTGCTCGCCTGGCGGACGTTCTTCCACCTCTCCGGCGACTTCGGCGAGGAGCTCTGAGCGCGATGGGCGCGGCCATCACGGTG
Organism: Actinomycetota bacterium; assembly: GCA_035573915.1. Classification (GTDB taxonomy): domain Bacteria; phylum Actinomycetota; class UBA4738; order UBA4738; family UBA4738; genus DATLZQ01. The sequence goes on from DATLZQ010000112.1 coordinate 6,520, forward strand.
GAGGGGGTGAGCAAGCGGTTCCGGCTGTACCGGGAGCGCCCCTCCTCCCTCAAGGAGCGCGTCCTCCGGTTCCGGGTCCACGCCGAGGAGCTGTGGGCCCTGCGGGACGTCTCCTTCGAGGTCCCCGAGGGGGTGACCCTGGGGCTCATCGGCCCCAACGGCTCGGGCAAGACCACCCTCCTCAAGATCATCGCCGGGATCATCCGCCCCACCTCGGGCCGGGTGACCACCCGGGGGCGGATCGCCGCCCTCCTGGCCCTGGGGGCGGGGTTCCACCCCGAGCTCACGGGGAGGGAGAACGTCTACCTCAACGCCTCCATCCTGGGCCTCTCCCGGGCGGAGACGGAAGCCGTGTTCGACGACATCGTGGGGTTCGCCGAGCTCGAGGAGTTCATCGACAACCAGGTCAAGTTCTACTCGGCCGGCATGTACGTCCGGCTGGGCTTCTCGGTGGCGGTCCACGTGGACCCGGCCATCCTGCTCGTGGACGAGGTCCTGGCCGTGGGGGACCTGGCCTTCCAGCGCAAGTGCCTGGAGCGCATCGAGCGGTTCCAGCGGGAGGGGCGGACCCTCATCGTGGTCACCCACGCCCCGGACCTCGTGGTCCGGGTGTGCGACGAGGTGGTCCTCCTGGACCGGGGGCGGGTGGTGGCCCGGGGGGACCCCCGGGAGGTGGTGCGGGACTTCCGCCGCCTCATGTCCCGCACGGACCTGGCCTACGGCTGGGACCAGGGGACCAAGGAGGTGGAGATCGTCTCCTCCGCCCTGTACCGGGCGGACGGCACGGAGACCGACATCTTCGCCCCCGGGGACGAGGTGGTCATCCAGATGGACCTCCGAGCCAACCGCAGGGTGGAGGACCCTGTGGTCTCCTTCGCCATCCACGACGACCAGAACCAGCTCGTGTTCGGGACCAACACGGACTGGCGGTACGGGGGCATCCCGTTCCTCGAGGGGAAGGTCCGGGTCCAGTTCGTCCTCAAGAGCCTCCCGTTCGTGGACGGGCGGTACTACGTGACCCTCGGGGTCCACTCCCGGGACTCCCGCACCGTCTACCACCTCCAGGAGCACCGGTACTCGTTCGACGTGGTCAAGGGGGCGGAGAACCCCGGGCAGGTGTTCATCCCGGTGGAGTGCCGGGTGGAACGGCTGTAAGCGCCTGACGATGCGGGTCCTGGTGGTCTCCTCCTACCCTCCCAGGCACTGCGGGATCGGGGCCTACGCCCGAGACCAGGTGGAACGGCTGCGGGCCCGGGGGCACGCGGTCACGGTCCTCTCGCCCCCCGACGGTGAGGGGGACCTGCGGGTGCCGTTCTTCGGGGGGAGGCCGTTCTGGCGGGCGCTGCGGGTGGCGGGCCGCTTCGACCGGGTCCTGGTCCACTTCCAGCCCGCCCTCTACTACCGGCCCCGGGCCCCCCTGTCCAAGGTCCTCACCTCCCTGGCCCTCCTGGCCCTGGTGACCTTCCGCCCGCGCGCCGAGCTCCTGGTCCACGAGGCCGACCCCCCGGTCCCCTGGCGGCCCGACTACCTACTGCTGCGGGCGGCCTTCCGGCGGGCCCGTCGGCTCTGGTTCCACACCGAGGTCGAGCGGCGGGCCCTGGAGGCCCGCTACCGGGTGCGGGTCCGCGCCGGGCTGGTCCCCCACCGCGTCCGGCCCGTCCTCCGGGTGGGGAAGGCGCAGGCCCGGGCCCGGCTGGGAATCCGGGAGGAGGGGCCCGTCCTGGTCTGCCCGGGCTTCCTCCACCCGGCGAAGGGGTTCGACCGGGCGGTGGAGGCCGTCCGGGCCCTGGACGGGGTCGCCCTGTACGTGGTGGGCTCCGTGCGGGACCCCACCCCCGAGAACCTGGCCTACGCCCGGGAGCTGCGGGCCCTGTGCGCCCAGGCCCCCAACGTGAGGCTGGTGGAGCGGTTCGTCTCGGACGAGGAGTTCGACCTCTGGGTGCAGGCCGCCGACCGGGTGGTCCTGCCCTACCGGCGGTCGTGGTCCTCGGGGGTCCTGGCCCGGGCCCAGGCCCTGGGCACCCCCGCGGTGGTGACGGCGGTGGGCGGTTTGCCCGAGCAGGCGGGCGAGCAGGATATCGTCGTGTGGGACGACGAGGAGCTGGCCCGGGCCCTCAGGCAGGTGGCCGGCCGGACCGAAGCAAGCCTGGGGGCGCCCCGCGGAGGGCGTCCCGAGGGGGGACCGGTGCTCGACGAGGCGGAGGAGTGGGACCCGGGCTCGGAGGCCCCGGGCCGGACGGAGCGGAAAGGACGAACGGTGCTGATCGGGCTGATCCTCATCTCGGTGACCCTGGCCGCGCTGGCCCAGCTCACCCTCAAGTACGGGATGGACCAGGTGACCCGGGAGGGGGCGGCGCCCCTGGACCTGGCCGACCTCGGGGGCACCGCCCGCCGGGTCGTGCTCAACCCCTTCGTGTGGGGCGGGCTGTTCACGTTCGTCCTGTCGGCGGCGGTGTGGCTGGTCGTGCTGTCCCGGGCGCCGCTGTCGTTCGCCTACCCCTTCGCCTCCCTCACCTACGTCCTCATCCTGCTCTTCGACCGGTTCGTCCTGGGCCAGCCCATCTCGGCGCTCCGCTACGGGGGGGTGGCCCTTATCGTCGCGGGGCTGGTCCTCATCTCCAGGACCCCCCAGACCTTCTGAGGCGGCCGTGGCCGGGGTGGAGCGGGTGGACGGGGAGGGCGCTCCTCCCGACCTGGCGGTCGTGGTGGTGAACTACAACTCGGGGGCCTTCCTCGGTCGCTGCCTCCGGTCCGCCTTCGAGGCCGCGGGGGATGCCCGGCTGGAGGTCGTGGTGGTGGACAACGCCTCCACCGACGGGAGCCTCGAGGCCGCCCGGGGCCTGCCGGGGGTCCGGGTCGTCCGCAACCGGACGAACCGGGGGTTCGCCGCCGCCGCCAACCAGGGGATCCAGGCCACCTCCGCCCCCTTCGTCCTCCTCCTCAACCCCGACGCCCAGGTCCTGGCCGGGACCTTGGGGGGCCTGCTCAAGGTGGCCCGGGACCACCCCCGGGCCGGGGCCATCGGCCCCCTGGTGCGGGCCCCCGACGGCCGGGTCTACCCCTCCGCCCGCAGGGTCCCCTCCCTGGGCGTGGGCCTGGTCCATGCTTTCCTGGGCGTCTTCTGGCCCGACAACCGCTTCTCCCGGGCCTACACCATGGCCGACTGGGACCGGCGGTCCTCCCGGTCCGTGGAGTGGGTCTCGGGGTGCTGCATGCTGCTGCGCCGGGAGGCCCTGGACGAGGTGGGGCTCTTCGACGAGGGCTACTTCATGTACGTGGAGGACGTGGACCTCTGCACCAGGCTGCGGCTCGCGGGCTGGGACGTCCTCTTCACCCCGGAGCTCGAGGTCCTCCACGTGCAGGGGGTCTCCACCCGGGGCTCCAAGCGGATGACCCTCGAGCACTCAAGGAGCATCTACCGCTACTTCGTGAAGTTCGGCTCGCCGGGGTGGCGGGCGGTCCTCCGACCCCTGGCCTGGGTGGCCCTGCGGGCCCGGGCGGAGCTCGTCTCCCGGGCCCGGGGCGAGCGCTGAGGGCGGTGCGGGGGCCGACCCGGGCCGTGGTCCTGGTCGGGGGGGAGGGGACCCGCCTCCGGCCCCTCACCGAGACCATCCCCAAGCCCCTGGTCCCGCTGGTGGACCGGCCCTTCCTCTCCCACGTCCTGGACCACCTGGCCGCCCACGGGGTCCGGGAAGTCCTGCTCTCCTCCTCCTACCTCGAGGCCTCCTTCGGGGCCTTCGTGGAGTCCCGGCGGGGCCTCCTCCCGGAGGTCCGGTGGGTGGCCGAGGAGACCCCCTTGGGGACGGGCGGGGCCGTTGCCAACGCCGCCCGGGGCCTCGACGAGTCCTTCTTCGTCCTGAACGGCGACATCCTCACCGACCTGGACCTCACCGCCCTGGCCGCCCGGCACCGGGAGACGGGGGCGGTGGCCACCATCGCCCTCGCCCCGGTGGAGGACGCCCGCCCCTATGGGCTAGTGAGCCTGGACGAGGAGGGCCGGGTCCTCGAGTTCCGGGAGAAGCCCGCCGAGCCCGTCCCCGGCCTGGTCAACGCGGGGACCTACGTGCTGGAGCCCGAGGCCGTGCGGGGCGTCCCGGCGGGCCGGGCGGTCTCCATCGAGCGCGAGGTGTTCCCCGCCCTCATCGGCCGGGGCCTGCGGCTCACGGGCTTCCCCTCGGCCGCCTACTGGGTGGACGTGGGGACCCCGGAGAAGTACCTCCAGGCCACCTTCGACGCCCTGGAGGGGAGGATCCGGGGGCTGGACTACGCCGCCCCCTACCTCCACCCCCAGGCTCGGGTGTCGCTCCGGGCCCATCTGGGGCGGTGGGTGGTGGTGGGGCCGGGAGCCAGGGTGGAGGCCCGGGCCCTGGTCGAGGACTCCGTGCTCCTGGAGGGGGCGGCGGTGGACGAGGGGGCGGTGGTGCGGGAGTCCATCTTGGGGCCGGGGGCCCGGGTGGGGCCGGGGGCCCGGGTGGAGGGGACGGTCCTGGCCGAGGGGGCCACCGTCCCCAGGGGAGCGACGTGCACGGGAGCCCGGGTGAGCGCGGGCCGGGCCCTGGAGGCCTGAGGGAAGTCTCCCGGATGGGCGCCTAGATCGGCGCTCCCGCCTCCGGGGCCTCGCCCTGGTAGTCCGAGTACGGGGTGCTCGCGTAGCGGTAGACGAAGGCGAAGGCCACGGGAAGGCTCACCTGTCGGCAGGTCTGGATCCGGTGCCAGGCCGTGAGGGCCATGGCCGTCCCGTCCGGGAGCCGGCCCGCCTCCCCCTCGTCCGGGTAGTCGTAGGGCGCCACGATCACGTGGTTCCGGTTTCCGACCTCGTCGAAGAACGTCTGGATCCTGGCCAGCTCCTGGGCGTCCGCCCGGTCCGGGTCGTACCAGAGGATGGCCGCCCCGTGCTCCAGGGAGTGGATGGCCTGCCCCATGACCGGCGGGGTGGTGTACACGCCCTCGGCCAGCGTGGAGCCGAAGTGGGGCCCGGAGGCCGGGGGCTGGGTCCGGTAGGTGGAGAGCCGGGGAAGGGCGTCCACGTGGGCCCGGTCCAGGGCGGGGTCCCCCCGGTACGGCTGGACCTCCCGGACCTCGGTGCACCCGGCGGCCTGGGCCGCCCGGTCGGCCTGGGCCAGGAGCTGCTGCTGTTCGTCGCTCAGGCCCTTCGGCCGGGAGAGGAACCACACCCCCACCCCGATCCCGGCGAGGACCGCCACCACCGCCCCCACCCGCAGGGCCCTGCGGAGCATCCGGCGGCGGGCCGCCCGGCGGCGGAGCCGCTCGCGCTCCCGTCGGGCCTCCTCCTTGCGGACCTGGCGGCTGGGCGCCCCCGGGCCGGCGGGGGCGGGCCGGACCGGAGCCACCTCCGGTTCGGCCCGGCGGGACGTCACCGCGGTGGGAGGCCGGCCCGAGGACCCGCTCGTCCGTCGCTTCCGCTTCTTGGCCATCCGGTTCCGCTCCCCGGCTTGGTGGCGAACCCTCGGAGCCGGACGAGCGCGCGGCCGGCGAGGGCCCTTCCTCACGGCGGCGAGCCGGCGCCGCCTGGACCCGCGGCGTCGACCCGCTCCTACACTCTACCGGACGCCCCTCCCCGCCGAGGGCGCCGGGCGGACCCGGGCGGTGCCACAGAGAGCCGGGCGAGGTCCGCGGCCGTGTTGAGGTTGAGGGCGAAGGTGCCCGCGGGGTCGGCCCGGCGCCACTCGTCCTCCCCCACCTCCCGCACCCGGAGGCCCTCGAGGGCCGCGCGGAGGGCCAGCCGGCCCCCCGCGAGGGCGGCGCGGAGGGCGGGGAGGGCGGACCGGGCGTAGACCGCGTGGAGGGGCTGGGGGCCGTCGGCGGTCACCGGGACCACGGCGTCCTCCTCCCCGCGGAGGGCCGCCAGGAGCCGGAACACCTCGGGGCTGGCCAGGGGCATGTCCACGGCCACCACGGCCGTGAGGAGGTGGGGGGAGGCTTCCAGGCCCGCCACCAGCCCGGCCAGCGGCCCCTCGCCCGGGACGGCGTCGGCCACCTCCTGGTAGCCCAGGTCCCCCAGCCGGCCGGGGGCACCGGGGGCCAGGATGACCGGGTGGGCGACCCGCGACAGCCGCCCGGCCACCCGGAGCACGAGGGGGACTCCCTCCACCGCGAGGAGGGCCTTGTCCACCCCCATGCGGCGGCTGGCCCCCCCGCAGAGGACGAGGCCGGCCAGGGGAGGGCCGTCGGGGGGCGGCCGCTTCGGGGAGCCGGGCCGGGGGCGAGGGGCCGGGCTCACGGGGGGTCGGTGAGGAGCCGGACCTCCACCTCGGCGCCCGCGGGGAGCGAGGTGACCTCCGGCCCCACCACCATCCAGGCGTTGGCCCGGGCCAGGGAGTGGACCATGCCGGCCCCCTGGCGCCCGGCGGGCCGGACGAGCAGGCGCCCCCCTTCCCGCCACGCCTCGGCCCGGACCAGGTGCAGGCGCCCCGGGCGCTGCTCGAAGTCCTCGGCCAGGAAGGCCCGGACGGAGGGCCGGGTCGCGGGCCGCCTCCCCATCATGGCCAGGAGGGCGGGCCGGACCAGCTCCTCGAAGGCGGCCAGGGCGGAGGCGGGGTTCCCGGGGAGCCCGAACAGCGGGACCCCGAAGGCCCGTCCGAAGGCGAAGGGCTTGGCCGGACGGAGGGCCACCCGGAAGGAGACGACCCGGCCCGCCTCCCCGGCCTCGAGCCGGGACACGAGGTCCCGTTCGCCGCGGGACGCCCCGCCCACCGTGACGAGGACGTCGGACCGGGCCGCGGCCTCCTCGAGAGCGTCCAGGAGGCGCCCGGGGTCGTCGGGCGCCACCGGACGGAGCAGGGGCACGGCGCCCACCTCGCCCACCAGCACGGCCAGGGCGGGGGAGACCGCGTCGTGGACCTGGCCGGGGCCGGGGGTCCGGCCGGCCGGGACCACCTCGTCCCCTGTGGGGACGACCGCCGCCCGGGGCCTCGGGTGGACGGCGACGGCCTCCCGACCGGTGGCCGCCGCCGCGGCGACCTGGCCCGGCCCCAGCACCGTCCCCGCTGGCAGGAGGACCTCACCGGCCCGCACGTCCTCCCCTCGGCCCCGGACGTGGCGCCCGGGAGGGACCGGCTGGCCCACCACCACCCGCTCCCCCTGGACGGAGGCCTCCTCCAGGGGCACGACGGCGTCGGCTCCCTCCGGGAGGACGGCCCCCGTGGCCACGGCCACGGCCTCCCCGGGGCCCACCCTCCCGCCGAAGGGCCGCCCGGCCAGGGCCTCCCCCACGAGCCGCAGGGCGGCCGGAGCGGGAGCCGTGTCCGCGGAGCGGACGGCGAAGCCGTCCATGGCCGCGTTCGGGAAGGGCGGGAGGTCGAAGGGGGCCACGACGGGCTCGGCCAGGACCAGGCCCCCGGCCTCGGCCAGCGGAACCTGGCGCGGGGGGAGGGGAGCCACCGACGAGAGGACCAGGGCCCGGACGTCCTCTACGGGGGCCAGGGCCTCGGCCCGGGGGCGGGCCCGGTCGGACGCCTCCACGCCCCCTACCTCCACACCACGGGAGCCGTCAGGGGCGTGGGCTGGCTGTCGAGGTCCGGGACCTCCGGGGGCTCGGGCCCCACGGCCAGCACCCCGAGCCCCGTCCACCCCGGCCCCACCCCGACCGCCTCCCGGAGCACGTCTCGCGCGCCCGGGAGGGGCACCCAGCGCGTGGCCAGGCGGTGCGACCGGAGGGCCACCGTCAGCCGCTGGACGGCGGCCCCCCCGGCCAGGAGCGCCCGCTCCCGGTCCCCGCCCGCGGAGGGGAGGGGCCCCTCGCTCCGTTCGTCCCTGGCCACCCGGGCCGCGTCCTCGCCCAGGAAGGGCAGGACGAGGAGGGGGGCCTGGCCGAGGACCCAGGCCTCGCCCGGCGGGAGCCCGCCCGACGGGTCGGCGGACCGGAGGGCGGCCAGGAGGCGGCGCCGGGCGGCCGGAGACCGCAGCCCCACGACCAGGGTCCGCTCTCCCGGAGCGGCGTCCCCCGGGGGGGCCGGTGGGAGGGCCACCCGGGCGGCCTCCTCCAGGGCCTCGGGGGGGACCTCGCCCGGGCCGAAGGCCTGGGCCTGCCTGGGGGCGGCGGCCTCCAGGGGGGACAGGGCGAACAGGTCCTCCCCGGGGGCCCGGACCAGGGCGGCCGCGGGGAGCGGGGGCTGTTCGAACCGCACCCCGCGGACCAGGGCGGCGGGGACGGCGTCGGCCTTCCCCATGACCAGGCCCGAGGCCGCGGCCACCTCGTCGGCCAGGGCCACCACGGTGGCGTCCAGCACCCTCCCCAGGGCGTCCTTCGTGCCCCGGAGGTCGACGAGGGAGGGCAGGCCCGCCGCCCCCACGGCCACGTTGACCAGCCCCCGGCGCCAGGGCCGGCCGAAGGTGTCGGTCACCACGACAGCCACCGCCGCTCCCGTCGCGGCCTCCAGGGCCCGCCGGATCCCCTCCGCTGAGCGGTCGGGGTCCTGGGGGAGGAGGCTCAGGAACCCCTCGGCCACGTTGGAGGCGTCCACGCCGGCGTTGGCGCAGACGAACCCGTGGCGGGTCTCGGCCACCACCAGGTCGCCC
>DATLZQ010000113.1:0-14879 GCA_035573915.1 Actinomycetota bacterium
GAGCATCGCGAGGCGACGGGGACCCCGCCAGTCCACGTGATCCACTTCCAGGTGCCCCTCCTCGAGCGCCGCGGCGAGTAGCCGCGACGCCTCGTCAGGCGCCCCCGTCCCGTGATCGGCACCTTCCACCGCGACGTCCGAACCGAGCAGCTCGACCCGGACCACGCCCTCCACCGGAGGGAACAGCGGTCGGGCCCAGCCGTGGTGCGATGCGACCAGGTGCCGCACGAGCTCGTCGTCGACGTCTGGCACCCCATCGAGCACCCGCTCGGCGACGGCCAGCGAAGCGGCTTCGTGCCGCCAGCCCGCCGGGAGGCCTGCCGAGACCCGCGCTCGGCGGAAGGCGGCGCGGTCTGCCGGGTCCATGCCGGACTTCGCGAGCACCACCCCGCTCGCCTCGAGCCGATCCGGGTCGCCGCGGTGGAGCATCAGCTGGAAGCGCCGCTCGGCCTTGCCCGTGTCGTGCAGCAGCCCCGCAAGCTCGACCGCCCGGACGACCTCCGGAGGCAGCCCCAGGAGCTCTGCGAAGCTCCGGGCCCGCTCCCCGACGTCCCGGGCGTGCCGAGAGAGGGGGACCGGGACGGCGGCCGCGCTGGAGCCGGCTTCTGCATCGTCGCCCGCCTGGTCGTCCGCGGCCCGTCCCCTGGCCTGGACGAGGAGCCCGAGCTCGGGGGCCCGGTCACGACCCCCGGGGCTCGTCACCATGGCTCGCCCCTCCGCGAGCAGCCGGAGCATCTCCTCTGCATGGTCCGCCCAGCGCTGCCGGACGGGGTCGGCCTCCTCCCGTCGCCGCACCTTGGCGACGGCGTCGGCGACGAGCGCCGCCGCGACCTCGGCCGGGTTCACCTCGGGCTGGGTCAGGCGCACGCGAAAGCCCTCCGCGTCCTCCCCCGTGACCCAGGCCAGCAACTCGGGGCGCAGACGGAGGACCGGGCGTCGACGCGGCACCAGGTCTGCGACGTCCGGGACCGTGCCGCCCGCCCCCGTCCATCCCCAGGGGTCGTGGCCACCGACCGAGGGATCGACGATGATGGTGTCCCCCGGCCGGAGAGCCGTGGGATCCGCCAGCCCCTCGACCGTCCCGTCCATCCGCTGGACGACCGCATCGATGGCCCGCCCGGCCTCGCCTTCCGCGGGTTCCCCGGCGCCCTCGAGGTCGGCGAGCGGACCAAGCGGCAGCCCGCGGAGGAACCGCCTGGCGACCCACAGCGGGACCTCTACCCGTTCCTCGTCCCGGATCGGCAGCGCGTCGAGCTCGGCCCGCCAGGCCTCCAGGCTTCGGGGCGCCGCCCGCCAGCAGACCGAGACCTCGGCCGCCCCGCGGTCGAGCCCGTGCAGGAAGGGCTCGACCGGCTGATCCGGATCGGGCGCCGGAGATGTCCTCGCCCAGGCGTCCAGGTATGGCGCCATCAGCACGGGGACCTCCACGGGCTGGGCGGCGCACGCCTCCAGGTCCTTGGGTCCCACCACCGAACGCAGCTCGCGGAGCCCGAACTCCAGGCGCGGGGCGCCCTCCGCGTTCGGCCGTCGGGGCTCGAGCGCGGCGGGCTCCGCCCCGACCCGGTGCCGGAGCCACTCCCACGTCCGGGCGACCGCGTCGCCGTAGACCGGGTCCTCCGCATGCAGGGCCGGGGCGAACACGCAGATCGCCTCGGCGTGGTCGCGGAGCCCCAACCGATTCAGCCGCCCAAGCCGCTGCAGCAGCGCGTCGAGCGGCGCCGCCTCGGTCACGAGGAGGTCCACGTCGAGGTCGGCGCCGACCTCGATCGTCTGGGTCGCGACCACCACCGCGGGCCGAGGCCTGGGCGGGCGCGGGTCCGTCGCCGCGAACGCCTCCCGGATCCGGTCCGCGAGCCCGAGCTGCTCCCGTTCGAACCCCCGACACCGCCCGATGAGGAGCTCCACATCCGCCCGGTCCCCCAGGGCCGCGCGCAGTTCATCGAAGGCGAAGCGGGCGGCCTCCACGGTGTTCGCCACGACGGCCACCCGCTCGATCGCCCCATCCCCGCCGAGCAGCGCGCGTGCGGCGAGGCGAGCGAGCGTCCCCGCGAGCGCGACCCGGCCATCACGAGGTCGCAGGGCGAGCCCGCAGAGCGCCAGCCGCCGGGACGCGGCGTACCGACGCCGGGCGGCCTCCGAGCTCTCAGCGTCGGGATCTGCACGGAGAACGTCGTGGGCCCGGAGCTCCTGCCCTCGCAACGCCGCAGAGAGCAGCACCGGCCGCGGCGAGCGCCGCGACAGGATCGCGGCCTCGGCCCGTGCCTCCAGGGCGTGCGCCCGCCGCACGGTCTCGGCGAGGGCCGGCGCGAGGTGCGCCTCGTCGAGGAGCACGAGCGCGTCCCGCCCGCAGAGCGCTGCGTCGATCGGCCGGAGGCGCTCCCCGACCCCGTAGCCCCGGAAGAGCAGGCGGCTCCCGAACTGGTCGACGGTCCCGGCGATCACCGCGGGCTGCGTGGGCGAGGCCAACCACCGCCACGACCACGTGACGCCGCCGCGCATCCGGACGACCTCGAGCGGCCGCGGTCCGCCGCCGACCCGCCGCAGCCGCTCAGCGACCCGACGGACCGCATCGTCGCTCGAGGTCTCGAGCGCCGCGGCGACCCGTCGCGCGCGGTCGAAGGCCTGGTCCACGATCAGGCGGCGGTCAACGACCAGGAAGGTCCGCGTCGGCGCGGTCCGCTCGGCGGGGGGGAGGTCGGCCTGGAACGCGAGGGCCACCACCGCGACGTCCAGGGCGGCCGTCTTCCCGAAGCCCGTGGGCACGTCGAGGGCCGCGGGCCACCCCGGCCCCTCGATCACCCGCTGGGCGAGGGCGCGCTGCCAGGCGAAGGGCTCGACGCCGTGCACCGCGCGGAAGAACCGCTCGAAGAGCTCCAGGCCCTCACCCATCGTCGCCCACCGGGACGCAGAGCCCGAGCCCGGCGAACCGGAGGTGGCCGAGGAGCACGGGGCCCTCCACAGGCTCGGGGAAAGACACCACCACGTGGGCCCAGGGGCGGTCCGGCTCGGTCGGGCGCCGCTTGCGGTCTCCCGGGCGGAGCAGCGGCGCCCCTGCCGCGGTCGAGCCCCGCCGGACCTCGACCTCCGCTGGCTCGGGGTAGCCCGCCAGCCGCACCCCCTCCGCGACGATCGACGGCACGTCCGCCCAGCGCTTGGGCCACCGGTCTAGCACCACCGGTAGAGCACTTGCCCAGCGGCGGGCAGCCCTACGCCATCGCGCCGGTTCGAGCGAGCGCCGCCCGTCGGGGGCGGCGAGCGGCAGGGTCACACCCGGTTCCGGGATCCGCAGCTCGGTGAGGCGGGGACCGTCGTCTCGGTCGAGCCCGAGGAGCTGCAGGAGCGCACGGCGGAGCCCCGGCGCCACGCCCCGGCCGATCGCGATCCCAACGCCGACCAGCTCACCGGTGGCGTGCGGGTACCCGACGAACGGGAGGGCGAGGAACGCGCACCGTGCCTCAGGCGCTATCCCCTCGCCGTGCCCGTGGATGGCCACGAGGTCGGCGGGCGGGAACGGCGTCCACGGATCGCCTGCGGCGGGAGCACCGAGTCGGGAGAGGACCGCGTCTCGGAACGCACGCGCCACCCTCATCGCGTGCCACCCGGCGATCCCTGCCCCGGGCGGGAACCCCAGGGTGAACAACCGGGCATACGGGCCGGGGCGGACGACCCCCGCAGGCGGCGCCGCGCCCGCCGGCTCGGCGTAGGGGCGGGACCGTGAGACGGCCTCGGCAGGCTCCCCCGCCTCGAACGCGGCGACGAGCGCGTCGAGGTACCCAGGGTAAGGAACGCGGAGGAGGTAGGGCCCCTCGGAGGCGGGGACCAGCCGACGGAGCCCCTCGGCCGAGGGTCGGAGCTCGCGCGACACCCGCACGATCACGAACCCGGGAGGACGGCCTAGGTACGAGACGCGCCCGGCGATGGAGCAGATCCGCTCGAGCACGTCGGCGTCGGGGGATGCGCCCGCCCACGTCAACCGGAACCCCGGCGTGCTCGGGTGCGCGCGGGGCCACGCCCTGCTGCCGTTGGTGCGGGCGAGGTAGGCTCCTCCGCCCGCGCGCGCGATCGCGTTCGTCGGCACGAACCCGCGCAGGACGCTCTCTCCGGCGTCGGGGAGGAGGACCTCGGGAGGCCCTTGCCGCTCGAGCCACCGCAGGGCATCTCGCTCGGCCTCGGTCGCCACCTGCGCGACGAGCGCGCAGAAGAGGCGCGCGGGATGCGGGGGCCACTCCGGCCGATCGCCGCCGATGCCCGCCTCGTAGGTGCCGGTCAGCAGCTCGACGTCGATCGCGAGCGGCATCTCACTCCTCCTGCAGCTCCTCGATCCCGGCGAAGAACGCCCCATCGATCGCCGCCTGGAGGTTGGGTCGCGGCCGCAGCTCGATCGGCTCCGGGTGCCACCGGAGGCCGGCCTCCTCGGCGCGGGCGACGGCGTACCCGAGCAGCTCGAGGGCCGCAGCCCGGTCGAACTCGAGCCGTTCCGCGGCACCGCTCGACGCGACCCAGGTGAGCTCCTCCGAGGTCGTCACGAGGTCGCAACCCGACCGCAGGAAGACCCCGGGCCTACCGAAGGCGAGCCGGTCGCCGAGGAGGGCCAGGGCGGCGAGGACCGCCCGCCCCGCCCGCGCGGCCTGCCCGTCGGGCCGGAGCCGGATCCTGGCGAGGCCAGGGAACGAGAGCACCCCGAGCCGTTCGATCTCCGAGACCGTCACACCGCCCGGGAGCGGATCGCCCCGCTGGTTCCTCGTCGTCGGCGGGATCGCCCCCAGCCCGAGCTCGGACAGCTTCTTCTTCCCCTTCGGGTCCGGCGTCCAGTCCCGTCCCTCGACCGTGGCGCGCTGCTGGCCGGATGTGATCAGGTCGAATCGGCCCGCGGCCCGGAGGCCCTCCTCGGGCTCCCACCCCACGAGCTCCGACGTGTAGACGCGGGGGAACCGCGCGGCGAGCCGTAGGCCCCGGTGCGAGTCCCAGACGCCGTAGACGAGGTCCGTCGGCGCGTATCGGTAGAGCGCCGTCGCGTCCTCCGGGGTGCAGGCCGCAAGCTCCCGCCCCGGCTCACTCTCGTCGAAGGGACGACCCTGGGTGTCCTCGGCGTCGCGGAAGTACGCGTCGCGGCTCCGGTGCGGCGCGGTGAGCGAAGTCATCCGCACCCGCCGGCCGTGGGTCTCGGCCTCGAGGACGAGGTGGGGGATCCAGACCTCCCCGCGCTCGACCGCCGCTGCGAGGGCCTCCTCGCAGCGGTTGGCCTGCGCCTGACGGCTGTCGAGGAGCACCGCCCTGCGCGCGCCGTCGTGGACGCGGCGATCCTCGAACAGGTACGGGCTCCCCCGGTCCTCGACCGGGTAGGTCGGTGGCGAGACCTTCGAACCGGGGCCCGCCGCCGGCTCGTAGGTGGCACGGAAGCGGATCGCGGCGTCGTCACCCTCCAGGCTCGCGGCCGCCGCCAGCCGCTCGTAAACCTCTGTGACGTTCATCTCTCCTCCTTTCGGTTCCTTCGAACCTCCTCGTGGTGCGGCCTCTACTCGCTCATAGGTCCTCCATGCGCCTACTGACGGGACTCTAGGAGGGCCCTGTGACACAAATCACATGCGTGTAAGACAGCGATGTACGGGAGTGGGGTTCCGCGGCCCCGATTGGCTGGTACGTGGTACGTGCGCGAGCGCTCCCTGCCCCCACCTCGTCGCGGCCCGGGAACCCACCCCGCGGACCGCGGCCGGATTATAGGAGCGCAACCCGCCCGGAGGGAACCCCTTGCCTTGCTCCACCCGCCGGCGGAGGGCCCCGGGCCCCCGGGCCGCCCGCCTAGAAGAGGGCCGCCGCGAGCTTGCGGCGGTACTCCTGGGTCAGGGGGTCCTCCTCGCCCAGGACCGAGAACACCTTGAGCATGGCCTCCCGGCCCTGCTCCCGGTCCCCCGACCGGATCTCCTCGAGGAAGGCCTCCAGGGCCTCGGCCCAGCGGCCCTCGGCGGCGGCCCGCTGGCCCCGGGCCAGCGCCCCCTCCCCGTCGGGGGCGGCCGCCCACTCCGAGACCTCGATGGCCGCGAGGAGCCGCTCGGCGTCGGGGTCGGGCCGGAGGCCCCGCAGCACCTCCTTCGCCTCCCCGAGCTCCCCCCGTTGGGCCAGGACCCGCCCCAGCCCCAGGGCGGCCCCCCGGTGCCGGGGGTCCTCCCTGAGCGCCTGCCGGTAGAGGGCCTCGGCCTCGTCCAGGGCCCCGGCCCGCTCCCGCTCCTCCCCCCGCTCGGCCAGCCGGTCGGCCCGGGAGGGGAGGATGGCCTGGAGCCACTGGCGGATGGAGGTTTCGGGGATGGCCCCCACGAACTCGCTCACCACCTGCCCGTCCCGGAAGGCCTTGACGGCCGGGATGCTCTGGATGCGGAAGGTCATGGCCGTCTGGGGGTTGGCGTCCACGTCGAGCTTGGCCAGGAGAAACTCCCCCCCGTGCTCCTCGGCCAGCCGCTCGAGGACCGGCCCGATCATCAGGCAGGGCCGGCACCAGGCCGCCCAGAAGTCCACCACCACGGGACGCCGGTAGGACTCCTCCACGACGTCCCGGACGAAGGTCTCGTCGGTGACCTCGACGATGGTGGGGCGGGCCTCGACGTCGCTCACGGATCCAGACTACCGAAGGGGGACCGAATGCCCCCAGGCGACGCTCCCGGCGGTGACCGGCCGCGGAACCCCCGCCGCTGCCGGACCTCCGAGACGAACCCCCGGCCCGGGCCACCGAGCAGGGAGCTCACACCAGGAGCCCGCTCACCGCCTCCAGCAGCTCCCGGGTGAGGGCCTCCGCCTGCTGCCGCCGGGCCCGGGGGTCCGACGTCCGCTCCACCCGGATGGGCGGCCCGAAGGCCACCGTCACGTGCTTGCGAAGCGTCCTTCGTCCGTCGGGGCGGCGGGCCGTCCCGCTGATCCCGCAGGGCACGATGGGGGCCCCGGTGCGGAGGGCGAACCAGGCCGCGCCCTGGAGGAAGGGGAGCATCCGCCCGCTCCGGCTCCGGGTCCCCTCGGGGTAGAGGCCGAGCACCTCCCCCCGCTCGAGCACGCCCAGCCCGACCTCGACGGCCCGCACGTCGGCCACCTCCCGCCGCACGGGGAACCCCCCCAGGGCGTGAAAGACAAGCCGCCGGAAGGGGTCGGCGAACAGCTCTCGCTTGGCCATGAACACGATGGGCCGGGGCGAGGCCACCACGAGGATGGGGATGTCCAGCATGCTCCGGTGGTTGGCGGCCACGATGGCGGGCCCGGAGGCCGGGACGTGCTCGGCCCCCCGGACCTCGAGCCGGGACTGCCAGGTCACGAGCCACCCCAGGGCCCGCTTGGCCCCCTGCTGGACCCGCCCGAGGCCCCGGGGGACCCGTCCCCTGCGGTCGAGGGCCGCACCGCCCCCGGGGAGCCGCCCCGCCGGCTCCTCGAGCTGCCCTCTGACCAGGGCCGCCAGCTCCCCCACCGTCACGGCCTCCGTCACCCCGAGGTCCGCCAGGGGGACGCCGAACCGCTCCCCCAGGGCGAGGACGAGCTCGGCCACGGCGAGCGAGTCGAACCCGAGGTCGGCCAACCGGGCCTCGGAGGGAGCGGCCCCATCCCGGGCCTCGGAGGGACCGGCCCCATCCAGGGCCAGGCCCGCGGCCAGCTCGGCCGCCACCTCCGCCACCGCCCGTTCGACCGAGGCCTCGACTTCCCGGGCCATGCCCTGGGTAACTCTAGGGCATGGCCACCGCCCACCCGGACCGCGGCCCCAGCCCCGCCCCGGATCGCCCCCCGGCGGCCCGGCCGCCGCCTCTCCGGAGGTCGAGCCGGGGTCCCTTGGTAGAATCCGGCCAGCGGGGCCGAAGGAGGAGGGTCGCGTGGCCACCAGGGTCGAGGCCAGGGCAGCGCCTCGCCACCGCTCGCTCGGGCTCACCGACCAGGACGTCCTGGCCATGTACCGGGTCATGCTCACGGCCCGGCTCTGCGACGAGGCCCAGTTCCGCCTCAACCGCCAGGGCAAGGCCCCCTTCGTGGTCCCCGTCTCCGGCCACGAGGGCTGCCAGGTGGGCTCGGTGTGGCCCTTCCAGCGGGGCAAGGACGTCCTGGTCCCCTACTACCGGGACATGGCGGTGTGCCTGGCAGCGGGGTTCACCCCCCGCGACGTCTTCCTCGGGGTGTTCGCCAAGCGCGACGACCCCTCCTCGGGAGGGCGGCAGATGCCCGCCCACTGGAGCTCCCGCCGCCTGGGCATCGTCACCCAGTCCTCCCCCATCGCCACCCAGGTCCCCCACGCCGCCGGGATCGCCTACGCCATCAAGTACCTGGGGGAGGACGCCGTGGTGGGGTGCTGGTTCGGGGACGGGGCCACCAGCGAGGGCGACTGGCACGAGGGGCTCAACTTCTCGGGGATCCACAAGCTCCCCGTGGTGTGGTTTTGCGAGAACAACCAGTACGCCATCAGCGTCCCCCTCTCCAAGCAGATGGCGGTCAAGGACGTGGCGGTCCGGGCCGAGGGGTACGGGCTCGAAGGGGTGGTGGTGGACGGCAACGACGTCCTGGCCTGCTACGAGGCGGCCCGGCGAGCGGTGGACAAGGCCCGGGCCGGGGGCGGGCCCACTCTGATCGAGATGAAGACCTACCGCTTCCACCCCCACACCTCCGACGACGACGACCGCACCTACCGCAGCCGGGAGGAGGTGGAGGCCTGGAAGCGGCGGGATCCCATCCTCCTGTTCGGCGCCTACCTGAAGGAGGCGGGCCTCCTCGACGAGGAGGGGATCGAACGGCTCCGCTCGGAGGTCAAGGCCGAGGTCGACGCAGCCGTGGACGAGGCCTGGAACGCCCCCGACCCCGAGCCCGAGAGCGCCCTCCGGCACGTCTTCGCCGAGAGCCGGGAGGGGTTCCGCCCCGTGCGGTGGTCCCGGGCATGAGGGTCCGCCCATGACCGAGAAGAACGTCATCCAGACCGTCCACGACACGCTGTGGGAGGCCATGGTGGCCGACGAGCGCGTGGTGGTCCTGGGGGAGGACGTGGGGGCCCGGGGCGGGGTGTTCCGGGCCACCGCCGGGTTCCTGGAGGCCTTCGGGGAGCGGCGGGTCATCGACACCCCCCTGGCCGAGTCCGCCATCGTGGGGGTGGCCATCGGGATGGCCCTGCACGGGCTGCTCCCGGTGGCCGAGATCCAGTTCGCCGACTTCATCCACCCCGCCTTCGACCAGCTCGTCTCGGAGGCCGCCCGCATCCGCTACCGGTCCAACGGGGACTGGGGGGTCCCCCTCGTGGTCCGGGCCCCCTACGGGGGCGGGGTGCACGGGGCCCTGTACCACTCCCAGAGCGTGGAGGCCTTCTTCGGCCACGTCCCCGGGCTCAAGGTGGTGGCCCCCTCCACCCCCTACGACGTGAAGGGCCTGCTCCTCGCGGCCATCAACGACCCCGACCCGGTCCTGTTCCTCGAGCACAAGAAGACCTACCGGCTCGTCAAGGGCGAGGTGCCGGACGAACCCTACGAGCTCCCCATCGGCCGGGCCGACGTGAAGCGGGAGGGAACGGACCTCACGGTGGTCTCCTACGGGCTCATGCTCCACTACTGCCTGGAGGCCGCGGCCCGCCTGCAGGAGGACGAGGGGTTCTCCGCGGAAGTGGTGGACCTCCGGACCATCGCCCCGCTCGACCGGGAGACGGTCCTGGCCTCCGTGCGCAAGACCGGGAAGGCCATGGTGGTCTACGAGGACAACCTGACCTACGGGGTGGGGGCGGAGGTGGCCGCCCTCATCGCCGAAGAGGCCATGTTCGACCTGGATGCCCCGGTGGTCCGGGTGGCGGGCCCGGACATCCCGGCCATGCCGTTCGCCACCCCCCTCGAGCACTTCTACCTCCCGGACGCCGAACGCATCTACGAGCGGATGCGGGAGCTGGCCAAGTTCTAAGGGTCCTCCCGCACCCGGTGCGCCCATCCCACCTGGTGGCCTTCGTCCGCTGATGTCGCGCGTGATGGCGCGCGTTCGGCTCCACCTTCGCCTGGACGAAGAGCTGGTCCGCGAGCTCGACCGACGGGTGGGACCCCGGCCGCGAAGCGCGTTCGTCGAGGAGGCGGTCCGGCGGGCCCTCGACGACCAGCGGCGGTGGGAGCTCATCTGGTCGGCCGTGGGTACGGTCAGGGGTCGGGGGCATCCGTGGGACCGGGACCCTGCGGCCTGGGTCCGGGCGCAGCGTCACGGGCGCAGGGGCTGAGTGGTCACCTCCACCCGGCACAGGTCGGGGCGGACCAGGGGCTGGAGGTCCACCGACGAGGGCTCCCCCCCGGCTCCCTCCGCCGCTCCCCGGAGGAGCCCGAAGTGGAAGGAGCAGATCACGTTGCCGGCCTTTGCCACGAGCCCTCCCCAGAACGGGCAGTGGCGGAGGTCGACCACGAGCCTCCCCTCCTCCCGTCGGACCACCGGGGCGAAGGAGAGCCCACGGAGCAGGGCGAGGAGCGCCTCCTGCGGGTCCGACTCCGCCCGGGCGAGCTCTCGGCCGAGTTCCCGGCCCAGCCGGAACCCCTCGGTGGCGGCCAGGGCCTCGGGGAGGTCCCCTCGGGCGGTCCGGAGCATGGCCAGGAGCCCCTCGACCAGCAGCCGGTACTCCCCGCCCTCCTCCACCAGGGGCATGAGCAGGCGGAACCGCTTGGGCGGGCGGCCGGGGCCCGCCTTCGGCCCCGGCTCCTCGGCCAGCAGGCCGGCCGAGCGCAGCCGCCGCAGGTGCGCCCGGACCGTGTTGGGGTGGACGCGGGCGGCCCGGGCCAGCTCGCCCACCCCCTTCGGCCCCTGGGACAGGGCGTCCACGATGGCGAGCCGCGTGGGGTCGGAGAGGAGCCGGTGCCGCCGGGCCCGCACGGCCCTGACCGCGCGGGGAGCCTCGGGCACCACGTTCACGGCCCGCCCCTCAGCCCGCCACCGCGCGGTCCAGGGCGGCCCCCGCGAAGAGCAGCAGGAGGTAGAGGCCGGAGGCCCAGAACACCCGGCCCGCCGTCGCCCGGCTCAAATGGCGCCGGTGGTTGAGGCACTCCCCGGCGAACCACAGGCCCGAGGCGGCCGCCACTGCCCCGTGCACCACGCCCAGGCCGCCCCAGGCCAGGGGGGCCAGGGTCGCGGCCAGGGTGAGGCCGGCGTACCGGAGCATCCGGGTGGCCACGGTCCGGGGGTCGGCCACCACGGGGAGCATGGGGACCGCCGCCCGTCGGTAGTCCTCCCGGAGCAAGGTGGCCAGGGCCCAGAAGTGGGGCGGGGTCCAGAAGAACACGGCGGCCGCCAGGGCCCAGGCCGTGGGGTGGAGCGTCCCCGTTACGGCCGCCCACCCCACCAGGGGCGGGAACGAGCCCGCCGCCCCGCCCACCACGATGTTCCAGCTCGTCCGCCGCTTGAGCCAGAGGGTGTAGACGAGCGCGTACCAGACGGCCCCGCCCAGGGCCAGGGCCGCGGCCAGGGCGTTGGTGAGGGCGGTGATCAGGGCGAAGGCCGCGACCTCCAGGGCCAGCCCGAAGGCCAGGGCCAGCCCGGGGGAGATCCTCCCTGCCGGGACGGGCCGGCCCCGGGTCCGGGCCATGCGGGCGTCCAGGTCCGCCTCCAGGGCGGCGTTCATGGCCCCCCCTCCCCCCGCCGCCAGGGCCCCGCCCACGGCCACCGCCAGGACCGGAGCCAGCCCCGGCCAGCCCCCCGCCGCCACCACGGCGGAGCCCAGCCCGGTGACCACGAGCAGCCCCACGATCCGGGGCTTGGTGAGGGCCAGGAAGTCGCGCGGGCGGGCCCGGGCGGCCGGGGCGGCCGGGGCGGCCCGAGCCGAGACCCTCACCTCTCCTGCCTCTCCTTCCCTCACCTGGTGGACGCTCACCTCGCGTCCCTTCGCGTCCCGAGCGTCGGCCTCGGGCAGCGTCACGTCGCGAAGCCTGGCGCGGGGGACCATCACAAACGGACCCTCACTTCACGAACCCGGCAACGGCCGCGAGAACCAATACGACTAGGACCGCCAGCCGCAGGGCCCGGGACCGCCCCCACATTCTCCCCGCTGCCGGGGCCAGCGCCACCCCCACCCAGGCCACCTGCATCGCCACCAGCATGGCGACCCCAGCGGCCGGGGCCTCGCCCACCCCGTAGCCCGGGTAGGTCAGGACCCCGGCCAGCATGGCCAGGGAGAGCGGGCCCATGAGCGCCGCCCCGCCCAGCACCACCAGCACCCGCTCGAAGGGGGGCAGGCGGGGCAGGGCCCACGCTGCAGCGGCCCCGGCCCCGAGGTAGCTCAGGTGCATCAGCCCGTGGGGGAGGGGGTTCGCCACGGCCCACCCGAAGAGGGCGGGCACGTGCCAGACCAGGACGGTGACGAGCCCGGCAAGGGCCAGGGCGCGGGCCGGGCCCGCGCGGGAGCCGGGCGTCGGGGGCCGCGCGCGCCAGCCGCCCTCCACCGGGCCCCTTCGCTGGCCCGGCCGGCCGAACAGTGCCCAGGCTCCCAGGGCCCCGGCCCCGGCCAGCAGCCAGTGCTGCACCCCCATGTGGACCGCCAGGCTCCGGTGGGCGGCCTCGTCCACCAGGCGCCCCGGGCCCGCCACTAGGGCCAGGGCCACCGCCGCCGCGAGCTCCCAAGGCCGAGGGGGGACCCGCCCCCAAACCCGGGCCGGGACGGCGACCGCCATCAGGTCGCGGGCCCCAGCGGGCGTCGGCGGGCGGCCACGACCCGGACGAAGTCGCCGAACATGAGGGCCACGCCCACGGCGGCCAGGGCGGCGAACCCCACGGCCGCGGCGGCGGTCCCCTCCAGGCCCTCCAGGGTGATGGCGTAGCGGCGGGGCTGCCCCAGGATCCCGCTCAGGTACCACATGGCGACCAGGCCCCAGCCCCCCAGGATGACCAGGGCCGCCGCTCCCATCCCCACCCGGTCGGACAGGGAGCGGCCGGTCACCTGAGGCAGGACGTGGTAGACGGCGCCCACCAGGAAGAACACCACCCCGAGGGCCATGTAGGTGTGGAAGTGGGCCGGGACCCACACAGTGTTGTGCAGGTACTGGTTGACGGCCGGGGTGCTGTCGATGACCGCCGCCCACCCCCCGATGGCCCACCCGGCGAAGGCGGCCAGCACGAAGAGGGGGGCCGGCCGCCACCGGATGCCCGAGCGGTACAGGAGCAGGAGCCCGCCGAAGATCGTCACCACGATAGGCGGGAAAGCCACCCCGTAGGAGCCCACCTGGCCGATGACCTGGGCGGCCAGGGGCTGGGCGAAGTCCTGGTACAGGTGGTGGAAGAAGGCGATCATCACGAACACGCTGGTCACGAGCCAGGCCAGGACCAGCACCCTCGAGGCCTTCCACGGCCGGCCCGCGTACTCGGGGAGGATGGCGTAGGCCAGCCCCGCCCCCAGGTAGATCTGGACGTTTACCAGCATGTGCCCGGCGAAGAAGATGAGGTTCTTCGCAAGCAGGGCGTTGACCGAGAACCCCGGGGCCGCCAGGTTCGCCAGCATGAGCCCCACCACCAGGGCCCCGGGCACCGCCGCGGCCAGCCCTCCGATGGAGACCACGGTCCCGGCGATGACGCTGGGGTCGGTGGTGTCGGGGCCCGGCTCCCGCCGGCCCAGCAGGATGTCGAAGCCGAGCATCCGCCCCAGGCTCCCGAACCGGCTGATCCCGGCCCGCAGGTAGTCCAGGCACCACAGGGTGAACGCCACCACCACGAGGGCCAGGCCCACGAGGAACGTCCCCGCCGTCCACCGGGGCCAGCCCGGGGTGGGGCCGGGCGTCTGGGGCAGGGGGTGGAGGAAGGTCCACCCGGTCCCGAAGCCGAACAGCGTGGACAGCACGATCAGCACCACCCCGCCCAGGGTCAGCCCCAGGACGGCGCGCATGACGGCCGGGCTCAGGGGCAGGGCCCGGCTCATCACGTACCAGAAGACGGCGGCGGTCACGGTGAGGGCCACGCCCACCATGCCCGTGCCGTGGAACGTGAGGAGGGCGTACAGGACCCGGGGCGGGAGCAGGTCCTGGACCGCCTGGGAGAGCCGGACGGTGAGCCCGGCCAGGGCCAGGACCAGGAAGAGGACGGCCCCGATGACCAACCAGAGGAGCGTCACCCGGCGCGCGGCGTCGGGCTCCGCCGCGGGCCAGGGGGCTGCCTCGGCAGCGACCGCGCCCATCACGCCTGCTCCGTGACCTCGAACGTTCGGATCATCCCGTGGTGCTGGAGCCCGCACAGCTCCAGGCAGCGGATCCAGTAGGTGCCGGGCCGCTCGAACCGGACGACGAGGCGGTTGGTGAACCCCGGCATGGCCTGGACCTGGGCCACGATGCGGCCGTCGGGGTCGTAGATGGCGAAGTCGTGGTTCACGTCGAGGCTGGTCACGTTGAACCGGACCGGGCGGCCCACGGGGATCACCTCCGGCTCCATCACCCACGCCCACTGCTGGGCCTCCAGGCGCACGTCGAGGGGCTGGACGCCCGCCGCGAGCCGGGTCAGCCGGAGCTGGGGGTAAGGCATGAGGGGCAGGGACACCGCCAGGGCCACCGCGGCGCCCGCCAGGAGGGCCAGGAACCAGAGGCGACGGACCCGGTAGCCCGCGGCGGTGACCTCGTGGGCCGGGAGGGGGCCCCTGCGGGCCGTCAATCCGACCAGCACGAACACGCCCGCGAGGAGCGCTGCGCCCACCCCGAAGAGAAGCGCCACCCGGGCCTGCGGCATGGTCCCTGGTCCTCCCCGGCTCCCTGCTGCCCGGACGTTAGCACGACGTATGTCGTCGGATCAAGCGGAACCGAGGGCCGGGGTAGCGTCGCCCGGACGGCAGCGCTGAAAGAAGTGACCGAGCTTCCGAGGTCCGGATGAGAGAGGCACGTAGGCTCGCTCCCGAACAGCACCGAACCGCCGGAAGGAGCCTACGTGCGCACCCTCACTGTAACGGT
>DATLZQ010000114.1:0-7096 GCA_035573915.1 Actinomycetota bacterium
GCCACCACCACCAAGCCCCTCCGGATCGGGATGCGGGAGAACGCCGTGAGCACCAACCCCTTCCGGGGCCGGCTGGACGAGGTGGCCGTCTACGGCCGGGCCCTCTCCGGGGAGCGGATCGCCGCCCACTACCAGGCGGCGACTCGGACATAGGGTGCCGTTGAGACCGATGCGAATCGTCTTCCTCTGCATGGAATACCCCCCGAGCAGGATGGGGCGGGGAGGGATTGGCTCGTACGTTCGGGTGATGGCAAAGATCCTCGCCGCAAGGGGCCACCAAGTGCACGTGCTGTCCTGTGCCGAGGACCAAGAACGTGCAGATTACGTGGATGGTTGCGTGACGGTCCACCGGCGGCCCGTGATCAGGGGGCCTGTGCCATCCCGGATCAGGAGAGCGACGTTCGTGAGAAGGAGCCGGGTTTCCCTTTCATGTTGGGTGGAGTTCCGCCGGCTCGGTCTTGAGGCGGACGTCGTCGAGGCACCCGAGTGGATGGCGGAAGGACTCTTGTTGTCGGCTCTGTCGGGTGTCCCATCGGTCGTTACGCTTCACGGTCCTTTGCTCGCCCTGGTCAGCGCCAGAGGGCGGGAACCACGATGGCCCGAGCGCGTCTCCATTCGCATGGAACGGGCTGCGGTTCGCAGGGCCGACCTCGTTACCGCTCCTTCCAGATTGTTGGTTGAAGACCTCATCCAGCGGGGATGGCTCCGAGCCGACGACGTCCGAATCGTTCGGAATCCGGTCGACTCAGCGCAGTGGGTCAGTTGCCGGCCTGTGACGGAAACCGACCCGGTCATCCTCGTCGTGGGGCGAGTGGAGGCCGTGAAGAACCCTGAGGTGGTACTCCGGGCAGCTGCCTCTCTGACTCCTTCAGTCCCTGGTGTCCGGGTCGTCTTCCTCGGTCGGTCCTCTGGGATGAAGGATGGTGTGCGATACGAGGACTGGATACGATCCCTCGCACGCGAGCTGCGCGTCGATTCACTAATGATGGGTGAGGTAGATCCTGAGATTCTTCACGACTGGTATAGCCGGGCACGAGTCGTCGTCGTTCCGAGTCGCTTTGACAATTTCCCCACCGTCGCGCTCGAAGCGATGGCGGCAGGACGCCCGGTCGTGTGCTCAGACCGGACCGGAGTTGCTGACCTGATCGGACCCACGGAAGCGGGAGCCGTCTTCACGTCGGGTGACCACCGAGAGCTCGCGGCGAAGTTGGTTCCGTACCTCCGCGACGCACAGCTGGCTGCTCGGTCAGGTACAGCAGGGAGACGCCTGGTGGAAAACCAGTGCTCTCCAGAGCAGGTGGCCAAAGCCCGAGAGCAGTGTTACGCCGAGGCCATCGAGCGGCGGTTCAGAGGGGCGTCGCTCCGAGCCCGCTCAAGCTCGGCTCGCACAGCAATGACCGAAAACCAGCGTCGGAGATTTGGGGCTCGTCATGAGGCTGCGGACGCCCGGTAGCGTGATCACGCGGGCTCGCCGGCTCTGGAGAAGAGGTCGAAAAGCGGCGCAGATGCTACTCAGGGTGGGTTGGGATCAGGCCTCATGGCCACCTCCCGGTCGTGGCGCTGCGAGCCTCACACCGCCGACCGGTCCGTCCTCCTGGTCAGCGGTTACCGCTGCGCGCCAATATTCCGAACCTCCGGACCCGCAGATCGAGGTGGCCTACGGATCGGCTGAGTGGGCCGCCGAGCGGTTTCGCGACGCGCTCCGTGTGGACTGGAACGTTTCCGGGCTTCGGGGCCATCCCCCAAACTCCCTACCCCTTCAACCCCCTGGACCCGGCCACCCCCGATCCAGGGGAAGCGATGTGGGAGATCCCTCTGTTGTCGGGATCGCCTCCTCCGGGAGCCGAGGGAGGACGCATCCGTCGGGCCCTCCGCCATCCTCTCCGTGCCTCACGGCGGATTGGTCGGCGGCTCGTGGCGAGGACGAGGACCAACCGACCTGCTCCGCGCCCTCATCGACCGCTCCGAGCCCTCTCGCTGTGGATGTGGTCGGGCCCTCCGGGTCCGTTCTGGGACGCGGTGCAGCGCCGTCTCGACGAGCTGCCCTGGCCGTACGCTGCGTTCGCCGTGCGAACGGATGGACCGAAGACCCCGTACCCCTCCAGGGTCCGGAATTTGCTGGAGGGGCTCTTCGCCCACCCCATCCGCCGGAGGCTCAGGTCCGTGACCCCGAGCGAATGCATCCGCTTCCACCAGGAGTCCACAGCCGAACGGCCGGAGGCCTCCGTGGGAGGCCACCTTCACACGCCGTAGCCGAATTCCGACGATCGCCGCAGGACAGCGCCTTGAACCCGAGGCAGGCTTGCACTGCGGGGCACCGGCCCGGCAGCCCGTGCGCGGGGCGTGGCCGAGGCAGGGTGAAAGCCCCGGAAGGCCCGCCGTTCACTGGGCGGCCAGGACGGTGCCCCGACCATCCATTGCTCCTCCCCCCTGACACCGCCGCCCTTCACCCACCCCACCGGCGGTAACCGACCGCCCCGCACACCCCGTTGGTCTCCGCTTTACCGCCCCCGACCCCTGCAGCCGATTCAGCGCGCCCTGATAGGCTTCTACGCGCTGTGGGGCGGGCCCTTCCCGCTGTCCCGACTGCCGGAGCGCCAGCCCGCCCTCACTGGAGGCGAACCGACCTCGTGACCATCAAGGGCAAGACGCGGTCCAGGGCCCGGCGGGTGGTGGCGGTGGCCCCCCGCCCCCAGCCGGTCGTGCCCAAGCCGCCCCCGTGGCGGCGGCGGGCCTTCCTGGTGCCCTTCGCCCTTCTCCTCCTCGGGGGGATCGCTGCGGCCATGGTGGTGCCCCTTCGGGCCCGGGCCGCCCGGGAGGCCCGGGAGGAGCTCCGCCGCCGCCAGGCCCAGGCCGTGCAAGCCTTCAGCAACGCCGTGGTGGCGGCCTTCCCCGAGGACCGGGAGATCGTCCCACCCGACCTCTACTTCTTCTTCCGATCCCTCGACGACGACCTGGACAAGCTGGGCAAGGGGGAGCTCGACCCCGCCGAGGCCCGCCGCAAGGCCACCCAGGTCATCCAGGCCGCCGAGGGGGCCGCCCAGGAGCTCGAGGGGATCGACCTCGACCGGCTGGTGCCGGCGGAGTTCACCCCGGGCCGGGTGGCGGGGAGCGAGGGCCCGGGCCTCATGCGGGCCGACCTGGACGAGGCCCGCTACCTCATGGCCCAGGCCTTCCGGGTCTACGCCACGGTGGGGACCCTCATGCGGGGAGCGGCCGAGGCCACGGGCCAGGACCGGCGGGCGCTCGTGGACCGGGCCCGGGCCGCCAAGGAGCAGGCCGAGAACCTCTTCTCCCGGGGCTACCTCATCCTGGCCCAGGTCCGGGCCCGGGTGGGGATCCAGGTCCCCATCCGCCCCGTGGGGGGCTAGGGAGCGAGGCCGGGGTTGACCGTCGCCCTCGTGGCCAACCCGAGCGCGGGCCGAGGCAGGGGAGCCCGGCTCCTCCCCAAGGTCGAGGCCCTCCTCCGTTCCCTGGACGTCCCGCACCGCACCTTCGTCTCCCGGGACGGAGCCGACGCCGAACGGCTGGCCCGGGAGGCGGCCGAGGGGGGAGCGAGCGTGGTGGCGGCCCTCGGGGGGGACGGCCACCTCGGCAACTGCGCCAACGGGGTGATCGGGACCCGGACGGCCCTGGCCACCATCCCCGCCGGCTCGGGGAACGACTTCGCCAAGCACCTGGGGATCGACCCCCGGGACCCCCTGGGGGCCGCTCGCTTGCTTCGCGAACCGAGCCTGCGGCGGGTGGACGCGGTCCGGGCCACCACCCCGGAGCGGGCGCGCTACTTCGTCAACGTGGGTGGGGTGGGCTTCGACTCCGAGGTGAACCTCCTGGCCAACCGGACCCGCTTCCTCTCCGGCACGGCCAAGTACGTCTACGCCGTTTTCGTCACCCTGGCCCGGTTCCGTCCCGGGGCCTTCGCCCTGCGGTTGGACGGGCAGGAGCACCGGTTCCGGGCGATGATGGTGGCGGTGGCCAACGGGAGCACCTACGGTGGGGGGATGCGGGTCTGCCCGCAGGCCCAGGAGGACGATGGGCTCGTCGACGTGTGCGTGGTGACCGAGATCGGGAAGTGGGAGTTCGTGAAGACCTTCCCCAAGGTGTTTAGGGGCCGCCACGTCGAGCACCCGGCGGTGCGCATGCTCAGGGGTGAAGAGGTCCAGGTCTCGGCCGACCGGCCCTTCCAGGTGTTCGCCGACGGCGAGCATGTGGGCGGGGTCCCCGTCACCTTCACGGTGGTGCCGGGGGCCCTGTCGGTCGTGGTCCCGCCGGGCGGGGTCGGCGGAGGTCGAGGCTGAGGGGGAGGCGCGTGGCCGAGGGACTCCTCCTCCTGCACGCCTTCCCCCTCGACGCCCGGATGTGGGAGCCCCAGGTCCGGGCCCTGGAGGGGGCGGTCCCCGTCGTGGCCCCCCACGCGCCGGGGTTCGGGGGCTCGCCGCCCTCCGGCCCAGTCCTCACCATGGACGAGGTGGCGGACCGGGCGGTGGAGGCGGCGCTCCGGGCCGGGGTGGAGCGGGCCGTCGTGTGCGGGCTGTCGATGGGAGGCTACGCCGCGTTCCGCCTGTGGCGGCGCCACCGGGAGCGGGTGCTGGGGCTGGTCCTCGCCAACACCAGGGCCGTCCCCGACGACCAGGAGGGGAGGGAGCGGCGGCGGGCCCTGGCCGCCCGGGTCCTGGCCGAGGGGGTGGGCTTCCTCGCCGAGTCCCCGCCACCCCTCCTCTCCCCGGAGGCCCCGGAGGACCTGTGGCGGCAGGTCCGGGAGACCATCCGGGCCCAGCGGCCGGAGGCGGTGGCCGCAGCCTCCCTGGGGATGGCGGAGCGGCCCGACTCCACCCCCGACCTCCCGGGGATCACCGTTCCCACCCTGGTCATCACCTCCACCGCGGACGCCCTGGTCCCCCCGGAGGTTAGCGCCGCCATGGCCGAACGCATCCCGGGGGCCAGGCTCGCCGTCCTCGAGGGGGCGGGCCACCTCTCGAACCTCGAACGCCCCGAGGAGTTCACGGAGCTCCTCCGGGACCACCTGGCGCGCTGCGGCCTGCTCCCGGCCGACGGGTGACGGGGGCGAGCCGGTGACGGGGTCGCGCCGGGCCGCGGGCCCGGTAGACTCCCGCCCCTGGGCTCCCGGCCTCGCAGGACCCACGGCCTACACTCGTCACGATGACGAGCATCGCCAGGTTCGCCCAGCGCTACCCCTTCCGCTTCGACGACTTCCAGCTCCGGGCCATGGAGGCCCTGGAGGCGGGGGAGTCCGTGCTGGTCGCGGCCCCCACGGGCGCGGGAAAGACGGTGGTGGCGGAGTTCGCCGTGGAGCGGGCCCTCGCCCGCCACCGCAAGGCCTTCTACACCACCCCCCTCAAGGCCCTCTCCAACCAGAAGTTCGGGGACTTCGTCCGCCGCCACGGGGCGGCCCAGGTGGGCCTCCTCACGGGCGACAACACCATCAACCCCGAGGCCCCGGTAGTGGTGATGACCACCGAAGTCCTCCGCAACATGCTCTACGAGGGGAGCCCCACCCTGGAGGGCCTGGAGGTGGTGGTCCTGGACGAGGTCCACTACCTCCAGGACCCCTCCCGGGGCCCCGTGTGGGAGGAGGTCCTCATCCACCTCCCCCTCTCCGTGGCCGTGGTGTGCCTCTCGGCCACGGTCTCCAACGCCGAGGAGTTCGGGGAGTGGCTGGGGACCCTGCGGGGCCCCACCCGGGTGGTGATCGAGGAGCGCCGCCCGGTGCCCCTCCAGAACCTCTACATGGTGGACGGGGAGCTCCACGAGATGTACGTGGAGCGGGACGGGCGCCCGGTCCCCAACCCCTACCTCCTCGAGCTCGACCGGCGGTGGCTCCGGGTCCGGGAGCGGGCCCGGGCCGCCGGGCGCCAGGGGCCGGCCCGGGCGGCCAGGTCCCGGGGGCGGGCCCTGGTCCCTTCCCGGGAGGAGGTGGTGGCCACCCTGCGCGACCGGGGGATGCTCCCCGCCATCTACTTCGTCTTCAGCCGGGCCGGGTGCGACCAGAGCGTCCGCTGGCTCCTCCAGTCGGGGATGCGGCTCACCACCCCCGAGGAGGAGGACCGGATCCGGGAGGTGGCCGAGTCCCGGGCGGCCTGGGTGGGGGAGGAGGAGCTCGAGGCCCTGGGGTTCTTCGAGTTCCGGGAGGCCCTGGCCGCCGGCATCGCCGCCCACCACGCGGGGATGCTCCCCCTGTTCAAGGAGACCGTTGAGGAGCTGTTCCAGGCCGGGCTCATCAAGGTGGTGTTCGCCACCGAGACCCTCTCCCTCGGGATCAACATGCCCGCCAAGACCGTGGTTATCGAGGACCTGTGGAAGTTCTCGGGCGAACGCCACGAGCTCCTCACCCCGGGGGAGTACACCCAGCTCACGGGGCGGGCCGGCCGGCGGGGGATCGACCCCATCGGCTACGCCGTGGTCCTCTACCAGACGACCGTCCCCTTCGAGCAGGTGGCCGGCCTGGCCTCCACCCGGGCCTACGAGCTGCGGTCCTCCTTCCGCCCCTCCTACAACATGGCGGTGAACCTGGTGGCCAACTACACGCGGGAGGAGGCCCGCCACCTCCTCAACTCCTCCTTCGCCCAGTTCCTGGCCGACCGGAGCGTGGTGGCCCTGGAGCGGCAGCTGGAGCGGGACCGGGCCTACCTCGAGGGCTACCGGGCCCGGATGGCCTGCCACCTGGGCGACTTCCACGAGTACTGGGCCCTGCGGGAGCGGGCCCGGCGCATCCGGGAGGAGGCCCGGCGGGCCCAGGAGCGGGACCGGGAGGAGCGGACCCGGGAGGCCCTGGCCTCCCTCCGCCCCGGGGACGTGGTGGCCCTTACCACCGGGCGCCGCCGCGGCCTAGCCGTGGTGGTCTCGGCCCGGGACGGCCGCCCCACCCTCCTCACCGACGACCGGAAGTACTTCCGGGCCTCGCCCCAGGACTTCAGGGAGCCTCCTCACCCCCTGGCCCGGGTGGACCTCCCCCGGGGCAGCCTCCGCAGCCCCCGGGTGCGGCGGGACCTGGCGGCCCGCCTGGCCGAGGTCCGGGTCCGGCCCCGGGCGGAGCGGCGGGCCCGAGGGAGGAGCGCCGACGCGGAGGCCCGGGCCG
>DATLZQ010000115.1:0-26441 GCA_035573915.1 Actinomycetota bacterium
GAGCTCGCCCGCCTCGGACCCGACGCCCCGGAACTTCTCGTCGCCACTCAACGAGCGCCCGGGGAACCGCCCCGGGCGCCCATCCCCCCGCGGGGGCGGATCCCCAAGGACCTGTCGCCACGGGACCGGATGGACCGCAAACTCACCACGAAGCGGGGACGGAGGCTGTTCGCCAGACGGGCGGTGATCGCCGAGCCACTCTACGGGGAGGTGAAGGGTCCCCGGCGGGCGGGGCGCTTCATCCGGCGAGGGCTCAGCGCCTGTGAGAACGAGTGGAGGTTGGTGTGCACCACGAACAACCTCCTCAAGCTGTGGCGCCACAGGCGGAACGGCGGTCGACCCGCCGGCTGAGCCCACTAGCACTAGCCTAGCGGCCCTCCGGTCCTGAGCCCTTTCACCTGCGAGCTGGGACCAGCCCGAGCCTCCCGCCGAACTGGTTACTGCAACAGGCTCTGGTGGCCAACGGAAAGTCTCCACCCTCAGCTCGTCTTCCTCCTTGATCCTCCTCTCGATCGGGCCTTCTTCATCCGGTAGGACTCGCCTTCGGTAACGACCACCGTGGCGTGGTGCAAGGCCCGCATGATGCGGTGGCACCGTCGCTCACCCCCCAGGCGCCCCACGGCCCTGGCCACCTTGCGGGCGAAGGTCTCGAAGTGCATCCCGGCAAGTTTGGGGGGTCCGTGGTCACCATGAGGCAGGCGAGAAGGGGCTGGGAGTCGAGCTCTTTCCCGGCGGCCTCAAGCGCCGCCGGCCAATCCGCCTCGAGGAGGTCCCGGAACTGCTGGCAGGCCCGGGTGGCCTCGGTGAGCTTGGCGTGGCAGCGGATTCCCAGGTGTCGCAGGCGGGCCCAGTCGGCCTCCGGGGCTAGGGGGAGGTAGCACCGGAGGTCCCGGGCCAGACGGGCAATGAGCGTGGCGTCCTTGGGGGCGGAGCGGTCCCGCGTCAGGTCCTCATGCTCCCTCGACCGGTGCACCAGGAGCGGCGGGACGCACACCAGGGTGGAGGCCGCGGCGGCGCAGCGATCCAGGACGGGCTTCCACCGATGCCCGGTGGGCTCGCAAGCCACGGTGAGGCCCAGGCCCTCCTGCCCGGCCACGGCCAGGGCCCAATCGATCATCTGGTCGATCCCCCACACCGAGTGGCAGAAGATGCGCCGGGCCAGGACCCGATGGTCGGGGCGCACACCACCCAGGCTTGCTTGACCTGCGCCAGGTCCATGGCCAGCAGGGCGTTCGTCTCGGGCACCGCCTCCCGGAGCCCAGGGAGCTTCTCGTTGCGTCGCCGGTCTCCCCTTGACAGCCGTTCCGCGGTAGCGTTCCATGGGGGTCCTTCCCTTCGTCTCGAGTCGACACCCGAAGACTGGAGGGAGGAACCCCCCCCGACTCAACGATCGCGCTCGTAGTACCGCTTGGGGGTGGCCGAGGCGCTCCGGGCCGGCCGGGGAGGGCCCGGGCCGCCGGAGGCCGCGCTGGTGGCCGGGGCCCGCAGTCGGTAGGCTTCCCCGAGAGCAGGAGTTCCACCGGGAAGGGGAGGGCATGGCGGTCGAGGACGAACTCCGCGACGCCGAGCACCGGATGAAGGGGTCCGTGGCCCACACCCGGGAGGAGCTGGCCTCCATCCGAACGGGGCGGGCCAACCCCCGGCTCCTAGACCGGGTGGTGGTGGACTACTACGGGACCCCCGTGCCCCTCAACCAGCTGGCCAGCCTGGCCGTCCCCGAGCCCCGCCTCCTCGTGATCCAGCCCTTCGACCGTAACGCCATCCCGGCCATGGAGAAGGCCATCCTCCAGTCGGACCTGGGCCTCACCCCCTCCAACGACGGGCAGGTCATCCGGCTGGCCTTCCCGCCCCTCACCGAGGAGCGGCGGCGGGAGCTCATCAAGCTGGCCCGGGACCGGGCGGAGGAGGGGCGGGTGGCCGTGCGCAACGTCCGGCGGCACACCAAGGAGCACCTGGAGCGCCTGGAGCGGGAGGGGCAGATCTCCGAGGACGACCTGCGGCGGGCCGAGAAGGAGCTCCAGCGGCTCACCGACCGCTACGTGCAGGAGATCGACGAGCTCCTCGAACACAAGGAGAAGGAGCTGCTGGAGGTGTGATGGGAGACCGGGAGCGGCGACGGGAGGAGCTCTTCGAGGACCTGGACCGGTTCTTCGGCTCGGGGCCGGAGGGAGGCCTTCCCGCCCCCGGGGGCGAGGGCCCGGGGGCCGAGGCCGGGCCCGGGCGGGAGGGCTCCCCCGCCGGCGAGGCGGCCGAGGAGGAGCTCCTGCCCCCCGGCTGGCTCCCCGACGTGGAGGGCCTGGACGAGGCGCTGGCGGGTCCGGAGCCCGAGCCCGGGGCTGAGCCCGAGCCCACGGCGGAGATGAGCGGGGAGGAGTGGGCCCGCCTTCGAGAGGCAGTGGGGGAGGCGGGAGGGCCCGAGGGAGCCGGTCCCCCTGACTGGGCGGCCGGCCGGGGCGGCCAGGAGCGGGACGAGGAGCCCCCCGAGCTCACGGTGGAGGACCTCCGCCGGCCCCCGCCCCAGTACGCGGACCTGCCGGGACCCCACGACCGTCCGGGGACGGGACCGGGAGAAGGGCAACGGGTGGAGCCACCGGAGGCCAGTCCCAGGGAGACGGCCCCCTCCGAGCCGAGGGAGGCCGCCGGCGCGGCCCAGCGGCCCTCGGGGGCCTGGGAACGGACGCCGCCCGACGACGCCTGGGAGTCTCCGCCCCTCGAGGAGGTGGAGGCCACGGCGGAGAGGCTGGCCCGGGAGTACCGCACGGAGCCGGGGGAACCCGAGGACGAGCTGCTGCGGGACCTCCGCAGTCCAGGACCCCGCACCGTCCGGGTGGGGGGCCCCGAGGCCATGACCGGGCCGGCCTGGGAGGAGCCGGGGGCCGTCGTCGCGCCCGAGCCCTCCCCGGCCTGGGGGGGACGCAACATGACGGCCGCCGTGCTGAGCGCCGCCGTGCTGGCCGCCGCCGCCCTGGTGTCCCTGGCCGCCGCCCCCGCAGCCTTCGCCTTCGTGGCCGGAGCCGTGGCCCTGGTGGGCCAGGCCGAGCTCTACGCGGCCCTCCAGCGACGGGGGCACCAGCCCGCCACCGCCCTGGGCCTGGTGGTGGGGGGGCTGGCCATGGCCGCCGCCTACCTCCGAGGCGAGGCCACGCTCGGGTTCTTCCTCGGCCTGGGGCTCGGGCTGTCCTTCCTCTGGTACATGGTGGCGCCCCCCAAGGCCCGGGATGGGCTGGTCACCAACGTGGCCCTGACGATCGCGGGGATCGTCTACGTACCAGTCCTGGGGGCCTTCCTCCTCATGGTGCTGGCCCGCCCCGAGGCCCCCCGGGCCCTGACCCTCACGGTCCTGGGGCTCACGTTCCTCTACGACGCGGCCGCCTTCGCCGTGGGGTCCCTGTGGGGCGAGCGCCCCCTGGCCCCGACTATCAGCCCCCGCAAGTCGTGGGAGGGGCTGGTGGGGGCCACGGTGGTGGTGTTCATCGTGGCCGTGGCCCTGGTCTCCCAGGTGGAGGTGGGCGGGGTGGAGCTGGGCCTGGCCCGGGCCCTGGGGCTGGCCCTCCTGGTCTCGGTGTTCGCGCCTCTGGGGGACCTGGCCGAGTCGGCCATCAAGCGGGATCTGGGCATCAAGGACATGGGGGCCATCCTGCCGGGGCACGGGGGGATCCTGGACAGGATCGACTCGGTCCTGTTCGTGGCCCCCGCCGCCTACTACTTCCTCAAGATCTTCCTCTAGGCCCCTCGACCGGATTGTCGGTGGGGCAGGGTAACCTCTAAGCATGCGCACCCTGGCCATCCTGGGTTCGACGGGCTCCATCGGGACGCAGGCGCTCGAGGTGGTCCGGCGCAACCCGGACCGCTTCCGGGTGGTCGGGCTGGCCGCGGCCAGCCGCACGGAGCTGCTCATCGGCCAGATCCGGGAGTTCACCCCGCCCCTCGTGGCCATCGCCGACGAGAAGGCCGCTGCCGCCGTCAAGCAGCAGCTCCGCTCCATCCGCGGGGTGGAGGTCATCGCGGGGCCGGAGGCCACCGAGACCCTGGCCCGGGAGTCCGACGCCGACATGGTCCTCAACGCCCTGGTGGGCGCGGTGGGGCTGAGGCCGTCCCTGGCCACCCTCCAGTCCGGGAAGATGTTGGCCCTGGCCAACAAGGAGTCCCTGGTGGTGGGGGGCGAGCTCATCATGGACCTCGTCAAGGGGGAGCCGGACCGCCTGATCCCGGTGGACTCCGAGCACTCGGCCCTGCTCCAGTGCCTGCGGGGGGAGCGGCGGGAGGACCTCCGGCGGGTGATCATCACCGCCTCCGGGGGCCCCTTCCGGGGCTGGACCAGGGACGAGCTGGCCAAGGCCTCGGTCAAGGAGGCCCTGGCCCACCCCACCTGGAGCATGGGCCCCAAGATCACCGTGGACTCCGCCACCCTCATGAACAAGGGGCTCGAGGTGATCGAGGCCCACTACCTCTTCGGGCTGGACTACGACCGCATCCACGTCGTGGTCCACCCCGAGTCCCTGGTCCACGGGATCGCGGAGTTCGCGGACGGGAGCATGATCGCCCAGCTGGCCGGCCACGACATGCGGCTCCCCATCCAGCTGGCCTTGGCCTACCCGGAGCGGCTGCCCTCGGGGATCGCCCCCCTGGACCTCCCCAAGCTCGGCAAGCTCACCTTCGAGGAGGTGGACCGGGAGGCCTTCCCCTCCCTCGACCTCGCCTACCGGGCGGGGAGGCTCGGCTCCACCTACCCGGCCGTCCTCAACGCGGCCAACGAGGTGGCGGTGGAGGCCTTCCTCTCGAACCGCATCTCGCTCGTGCAGATCCCCGAGGTCTGCGCCAGGGTCCTGGACGAGCACACCGGGGCGCCGGTGGTGTCCGAGGTGGCCCTGGCCCGGGCCGACCGCTGGGCTCGGGAGCGGGCGGCCGAGGTCATCGCGGCGCTGTGAGGCCCGCGGGAGGCCTGGCCCGGTGAGCGGCTGGCTGGGGGTCCTCGTCTTTGTGGCCGCCCTCCTCGTGGTCATCCTCATCCACGAGTCGGGCCACTTCTTCGTGGCCCGGGCCTTCCGGATCAAGGTGGAGGAGTTCTTCGTGGGGTTTGGGCCTCGCCTGTGGTCGGTCCGGCGGGGGGAGACCGAGTACGGGCTCAAGGCCCTCCCGTTCGGGGGGTACGTGCGGATCGCGGGGATGAACCCCTTCCAGGAGGTGGCCCCGGAGGACCTCCCCCGCTCCTACGGGGCCAAGCCCGTCTGGCAGCGGGCCCTGGTCATCGCGGCCGGCCCCGTCACCCACTTCCTCATGGCCGTGGCGTTCCTGGCCCTGTTCTTCGCGGCCATCGGGGTCTACGACCCCTCCCGGCCCCTGGTCGAGCAGGTGGAGCCCACCTTGGGGGGCCGGGTGTCGCCGGCCGCCGCCGCGGGGCTCCGGCCCGGGGACGAGGTGGTGGCGGTGGACGGGCGGCCGGTCCGGTCCATCGACGCCCTCGTGGCCTACACCCGCCAGCGGGTGGGCCGGCCCCTGACGCTCACCGTCCGCCGAGACGGGGAGGAGCTCACTCTGCGAGCCACCCCGGTCCTCTCCGAGGTGGGGGGCGAACGGGTGGGCCGGCTGGGGGTGGTCCTGGGGGCGGCCCGGGAACGGCTCGACCCGGTCCTGGCCCTGGGCCGGGCAGCCGTCCGGACCGGCCTGCTCATCAAGGGGATCGTCCTCCAGCTCGAGGACGTATTCGGCCCGAGGGGGCTGGCCCGGATCGGGGAGCTCCTGACCCAGGGCGGGGCCAGGCGCCCCACGGACCCCACGGGCATCGTGGGGGGGGCCCGGCTGGCCAGCGAGGCGGTCCGGGCGGGGGCCTGGGACTACCTCTTCGAGCTCCTGGTGGTGTTCAACGTCTTCATCGGGGTGATCAACCTGGTGCCCCTGCCGCCGCTGGACGGCGGGCACCTGGCGGTCCTGGCCTACGAGAAGCTGGCCCGCCGCCGGCCGGACCTGCGCAAGCTGGTGCCGATCTCGGCCCTGGTCACGGCGTACCTCGTGGTCCTGGCCCTGAGCGTCACCTACATCGACATCGTGGCCCCCCTCCCCAACCCGTTCCAGTAGGACGAGGGCGGGCCGGCCGGATGCGGTGCCGGGCTACGATGGACGCCGGACCGGCCGGACGGGGCTGGGTCCGGGCGGGCCCGAGCGGCGGGAGACGGTGAGGTGCCGTGACCGGGGCGCGGATCCTGGTGGTGGAGGACGAACGGGCCATCGCCGAGGCCGTCCGGGCCCGGCTGGCGGCCGAGGGGTACCGGGTCCGGGTGGTGTCGGACGGCCCCCAGGCGCTCCAGGCGGCGGCGGAGGAGCGTCCGGACCTCGTCATCCTGGACCTCATGCTCCCCGGGATGGACGGGCTCGAGGTGTGTCGGGAGATCCAGCGCCGGGAGTGGGTTCCGGTGCTCATGCTCACCGCCCGGACCTCCGAGGCCGACAAGGTGGCAGGGTTCGCCGTGGGGGCCGACGACTACCTCACGAAGCCCTTCAGCATGCGGGAGCTCTCGGCCCGGATCCGGGCCATCCTGCGGCGGATGGAGCGGATCGCCACGATGACCCCGGCCGAGTCCGTGACCCGCTTCGACCTCACGGTGGACGCCGCCCGCCGCCGGGTGCTCAAGGGGGAGGAGGAGGTCCAGCTCACCCCGCTCGAGTTCGACATCCTCCTCACGCTGGCCCGGGCCCCGGGGGTGGTCTTCACGAGGGACCAGCTCATGGAGCGGGTATGGGGGTACCGGGACTTCGCCGGGGGACGGGTGGTGGACTCCCACGTGGCCCGGATCCGCCGCAAGCTGGGCGACGAGGCGGCCGAGCCCCGCTACATCCGGACCGTCCACGGGGTGGGCTACGCGTTCATGGAGGAGGCGGCCGACCGGGCCGCCAGGTGAGGAGGGACCCGTGCGGCCGCTGGACCGGCTCCCCACGATCCGGGCCAAGCTGGGCTCGGTCATCGTCTTCGCCGTGGCCGTGACGGTCCTCATGATGTACGTGGCCATCGGGTTCGCCTTCCGCACCTCCGAGCGGGACCGGGAGTTCCGGGAGCTCGTGGCCGAGGCCAGGGGGGTGGCGGCCCTGGCCTTCACGCCGGACGGGCGGCCCTCCCGGGCGCTCCAGCGGGCCATTGACCAGGTCCCCTCCCCGGTGGTCGTGGTGGACGCCGTGGGGCGGCCCCTGGCCGGGGACCTGGCCACGCCCCCCACCGTGGGCCGGGCCCTCCGGGGGGAGGTGGACACCGGGACCGCCGGGACCCTGGAGTACGTGGGGGTGCCCGTGGTGCGGGAGGGGGCCGTGGTGGGAGCGGTCTACCTCGCCCACCAGCTGGAGAGCGGGGGCCCGGTGGGGGCGGTGGCGGCCACCGCCCGCTTCCTGCGGGGGCTGTGGTGGCAGCTCCTCGTGGCCGGGGCCATCTCGGCCTTCATCGCCCTGGTCCTGGCCCGGTTCCTAGCCCGGGGGATGACCCAGCCCCTGCGGGACATGGCCCAGGCCGCCCGCCGCATGGCCAGGGGGGATTACCGGCAGCGGGTCTCGGTGCGGTCCCGGGACGAGGTGGGGCAACTGGCCGAGGCCTTCAACCGGATGGCCGGGGAGATGGAGGGGCTGGAGCGGCTGCGGCGGGACCTGGTGGCCAACGTCTCCCACGAGCTCAAGACCCCCATCTCCGCCCTCCGGGCCCGGCTCGAGAACCTGCTGGACGGCGTGGAGCGGCCCGACCCCGCCCTCCTGGGCACCATGCTCCAGCAGTCCGAACGGCTGTCCCGGCTGGTGGACCAGCTCCTCGACCTCTCCCGGCTGGAGTCGGGGGACGTCCCCCTCTCCATCGAGCCCGTCCCCCTCTCGCCCCTGGTGGACGAGGTGGTGGCCGAGGTCCGGATGGCCCGCCCCGACCGCCCCCTGGAGGTCCGAAACGAGGTCCCCCCCGACCTCCCGCCCCTGCTAGCCGACCGGGAGCGGGTCCACCAGGTGCTCTTCAACCTCCTGGACAACGCCTTCCGGTTCACCCTGCCCGGGGGGCGGGTCACCGTCCGGGCCCACCGGGAGGACGGCTGCTGCGAGGTGGCGGTGGAGGACACCGGGCCCGGCATCCCCCCCGAGCACCTGCCCCTGGTGTTCGAGCGGTTCTACCGGGCCGACCCGGCCCGCTCCGGCGAGGACGGGGGGACCGGGATCGGGCTGGCCATCGCCCGCTCCGTGGTAGAAGCCCACGGGGGGCGGATCTGGGCGGAGAGCGAGGAGGGTCGGGGCTCCACGTTCCGGTTCGTCCTGCCCCTGGCCCTGGAGGCGTATGATCGTGCAGGCGATGCGACCGACGGTCAGTCGAGTTAGCCGAGCGTCCCGGCGCCGCCTGGCATACTGGTGAGACCCATGCCCATCCAGCGACGGAAGTCCCGGAAGATCAAGGTGGGGTGGGTGGAGGTAGGGGGCGACGCCCCCATCCGCGTCCAGTCCATGACCACCACCCCCACGGCGGACGTCAACGCCACCCTCCAGCAGATCGCCTCCCTGGTGGCGGCCGGAGTGGACATCGTGCGGGTGGCGGTGCCCCACTGGGAGGACGCGGAGGCCCTGCGGGCCATCGCCGCCAAGTCCACCGTCCCTGTCATCGCCGACATCCACTTCCAGTGGAAGTACGCCATGGCCGCCCTGGAGGCCGGCATCCACGGGCTGCGCATCAACCCGGGCAACATCAAGTACCAGGACAAGGTCCGGCTCATCGCCCGGGAGGCGAAGGCCCGGGGGGTGCCCATCCGCATCGGGGTGAACGCTGGGTCCCTGGAGAAGGACCTCCTCGAGCGGTACGGCAGGCCCACCCCGGAGGCCCTGGTGGAGAGCGCCCTCCGGGAGGTCCGGATCCTCGAGGACGAGGACTTCTTCGACATCAAGATCTCCGTCAAGCACTCGAACGTCCGGGAGATGATCGAGGCCTACCGGATGCTCGCGGAGAAGGTCGACTACCCCCTGCACCTCGGGGTGACCGAGGCCGGGCCCATGCCCGCCGGGGCCGTGAAGTCGGCGGTGGGAATCGGGACGCTGCTGGCCGAGGGGATCGGGGACACCATCCGGGTCTCGCTCACCGACGACCCCGTGGAGGAGGTAAAGGTGGGCACCTGGATCCTCCAGTGCCTGGGGCTCAGGAAGCGGGGGCTGGACCTCGTGGCCTGCCCCTCCTGCGGGCGGGCGGAGGTGGACGTCCTGGGCCTGACCAAGCAGGTCAACGAGGCCCTGGAGAAGGCGGGGCTCAAGGCCCCCATCCGGGTGGCGGTCATGGGCTGCGTGGTGAACGGGCCCGGGGAGGCCCGGGAGGCCGACCTGGGAATCGCCGCCGGCAAGGGCTACGGCTCGCTCATCGTGAAGGGCGAGGTGGTGGCCCAACGGGTGCCGGAGGAGCGGTTCGTGGAGGTCCTGGTGGAGGAGGCGAAGAAGCTCGCCGCGGAGAAGGAGCGGGAGATGGAGGCCGCCCGGGCCGCCGGCACCCTCGACGAGTAGCCCGCCCCCGCCCAGCGCCTGTCCCGTCCCGCCTCCCGCCCGCGCCCTGTGAGGGGCTCGTGGTGGGCGCCCGCCTCAGTAGGCCAGGGCCCAGGTGGCCTCCTCCGCCGCCGGGGCCCCGCAGACGATGCAGCTCCCCTCCACCGGGGTGGGGTCGAGGGGCAGGAACCGGATGGTGGCCTTGGTCTCGGCCTTGACCTTGGCCTCGCACTCGGCGCTCCCGCACCAGCCGCCCACCATGAACCCCCCGGGGTCCTCCAGGAGCGAGGCCAGCTCGCCCAGGTCCTTGGGCCGGAAGGTGTGGGCGTCCCGGAAGGCCCGGGCCTCCTCGAGGAGCCCCCGCTGGGCCTCGTCCAGGGCCTGCCGGACCCGCTCCGGGGCCCGCTCCCGGGCCACCTCCTCTCGCGCGCCGGTGAGCCGGGGGACCAGGACCACCCGTCCCGCCTCGAGGTCGCGGGGGCCCACCTCCACCCGGACCGGGACCCCTTTGAGCTCCCACTCGTTGAACTTGAACCCCGGCCGGAGCTCCTCCCGGTCGTCCACCCGGACCCGGAGCCCGGGGAGCTGGGCGGCCAGGCGCTGGCATTGCTCGAGCACCCGAGACCGCTCCTCCTCGCTGTGGTAGATGGGGACCACCACCACCTGGACGGGGGCCAGGGCGGGCGGCAGGCGCAGGCCGCGGTCGTCGCCGTGGGTCATGATGACCCCCCCCACCAGCCTGGTGCTCGCCCCCCAGGAGGTGGCGTGGGGGTACTCGAGCTCCCCCCGGCGGTTCTGGAACTGGACCCCGTAGGCCCGAGAGAAGTTCGTCCCCAGGTAGTGGGAGGTCCCCACCTGGAGGGCCTTGCGGTCCCGCATCATGGCCTCCAGGGTGTAGGTGTCCACCGCCCCGGCGAAGCGCTCGGACTCCGTCTTGCGGCCCACGTAGGGGGGCAGGGCCAGGACGTGTTCCATGGTGTCGAGGTAGACCTCGAACAGGATCCGGCGGGCCTCGGTCCGGGCCTCCTCCTCCGTCTCGTGGGCCGTGTGTCCCTCCTGCCACAGGAACTCCGTGGTCCGCAGGAACATCCGGGGCCGGAGCTCCCAGCGCACCACGTTGGCCCACTGGTTGTAGAGGAGGGGCAGGTCCCGGTAGGACTGCACCCACCGGGCGTAGGTGTCCCAGATGATGGTCTCCGAGGTGGGGCGGACCACCAGGGGCTCCTCGAGCTGCTCCCCGCCGGCGTGGGTCACCACCGCCACCTCCGGGGCGAACCCCTCCACGTGCTCCTTCTCCCGCTCCAGGAGCCGGTACGGGATGAACATGGGGAAGTAGAAGTTCTGGTGGCCCGTGGCCTTGATCCGGTCGTCCAGGGCCCGCTGGATGGCCTCCCAGATGGCGAAGCCGTAGGGGCGGATGACCATGGTCCCCCTGGCCAGCGAGGGCTCGGCCAGCTCGGCCTGGCGGACCACCTCCTGGTACCAGCCCGGGAAGTCCTCCGACTGCCTGGGAAGCGCCATGGTGCGGGAAGGATAGCGAACGCCGGGTCCCCCGTGGCCATTGCCGGGGTGCCGGGCCCGGGCTAGGGTTTGGGCGTGGCGCTCCGGACCCCCGCCGAGCTCAGGGCCTTCGTCATGCTCCACCCGGAGGTGGAGGCGGTCCTCCAGCGCTGCGGCCTGGACACCTACGACCTCGTCCTCGTCGATGTGGAGGGGAACTGGACCCGGTGGGTGTTCGCCTCGGAGGAGGAGGCCGCGGCGGTGGCCGAGGACCTGGGGGTCCCCCTCCACCGGGGCTGGGACCACCGGATGACGAGGCGGATGAACCGCCGGGACCACTGGAACCTCCCCGGGGGCCAGCGGCGGGCCCTCTGACCCGGGGCCCTTCGGGCCCCGCTGACCCGGGCACGCCTGCGGCCTGCTTCCCCGGGCCGGGCCGGCGCCCGGCTGGCCCTTCTGCCCCCGGGCCCGGTGCTATACTGGGCAGTTGAGGACGACGGCGGAGCGCGGAAGTGGGCACGCGCGGCCCACTTTCTTTTTCGGTGGGCGGAGCGGGATGGACCTGGAGGGCCTGATCCGGCCGGTGGTCGAAGCGTCCGGCCTCGAGCTGGTGGAGGTGACCTTCCGCCGGGAGGCCCGCCGACGGGTCCTCCGGGTGACCGTGGACCGCCCCGGCGGGGTGGACCTGGACGCCATCGCCGAGCTCAGCGAGCGTCTGAGCCGACGGCTGGACCTCGAGGGGTTCGAGCCGGGGCCCTACACGCTCGAGGTGAGCTCCCCGGGCGTCGAGCGCCCCCTGCGGGAGCCGCGCGACTTCCTCCGCCGGGTGGGGGAGAAGGTCCGGGTCCGGACGGCCCGCCCGGTAGAGGGGAGCCGCACGCACACCGGCGTCCTCGTGGAGGCGGACGAGGAAGGGGTCCGCATCGCCACCGAAGGGGGCGAGCGGACCGTGCGGTACGCCGACATCACGTCGGCGCGGACCGTGTTCGAGTGGGGACCGAAGGGTGACGGGCAGTGAACCAGGAACTGATCGCGGCGCTCAGGGAGCTTGAGCGGGAGAAGGGGATCTCCTTCGAGACCATCCTGGCCGGTCTCCAGGAGGCCCTGGCCTCCGCCTACAAGGCCTGGCGGCGGGGGTTCGGGGTGGAGCACGAGCCCGAGGGCGTCCGGGTGAGCCTGGACCCCGAGAGCGGGGAGATGCGGATCTGGGAGCAGACCCTGGACGAGGAGACCGGCGAGGTCGTCTCCGAGCAGGAGGTGAAGGTCCCTGACGAGTTCATGGGCCGGATCGCGGCCCAGACCGCCAAGCAGGTCATCTACCAGAAGCTTCGGGACGCCGAGCGGGAGCGGACCTACGAGGAGTTCCACGGGCGGGAGGGGGACATCGTCACTGGGATCATCCAGCAGGACTCCCACCGCTACACGCTGCTCGACCTGGGAAAGGTGGAGGCCCTCCTGCCCCAGGCCGAGCAGGTCCCCACCGAGCCCTACCGCCACGGGGAGCGGCTCAAGGCCTACATCGTGGAGGTCCGCAAGACCACCAAGGGCCCCCAGATCATCGTCTCCCGGACCCACCCCGGCCTCCTCCGGAAGCTCTTCGAGCTCGAGGTCCCGGAGATCGCCGAGGGGATCGTGGAGATCAAGGCCGTGGCCCGGGAGCCGGGGCACCGCTCGAAGATCGCGGTCTACTCCCACGAGCCCGGGGTGGACCCCGTGGGGGCCTGCGTGGGGGCCAAGGGGTCCCGGGTCCGGATGGTGGTGAACGAGCTCCGGGGGGAGAAGATCGACGTCGTCCAGTGGACGCCGGACCTGGCCAAGTTCGTGGCCAACGCCCTGGCCCCGGCCAAGGTGAAGGACGTCCACATCGACCCCCAGACCGGCACGGCCCACGTCATCGTGCCCGACTACCAGCTGTCCCTGGCCATCGGCAAGGAGGGGCAGAACGCCCGGCTGGCGGCCAAG
The DNA here is from genome assembly GCA_035573915.1 of Actinomycetota bacterium. Classification (GTDB taxonomy): domain Bacteria; phylum Actinomycetota; class UBA4738; order UBA4738; family UBA4738; genus DATLZQ01. The sequence continues at coordinate 12,934 of DATLZQ010000115.1, forward strand.
CTGACCGGGGTCCGCATCGACATCAAGAGCGAGAGCCAGGCCGCGGAGGAGGCCAGGCAGGGCGCCCGGGCCGCCCAGCCCGTGGCCCCGGGCGGGGCCGAGGCCGTGCCCCAGCCCGAGGGCCAGGCGGAGGCCTCGGCCTCGGCGTAGCGTGGGCCAGGGCCGGCCCCCCGAGCGGACCTGCGTGGGGTGCCGGGGGAGGGCCGCCAAGGCCGAGCTCCTGCGGGTGGTCCGGACCCCCGACGGTCGGGTGGCCGTGGACCCTTCGGGGCGCCTGCCAGGCCGGGGGGCCTACGTCCACCGGAGGGAGGCCTGCGTGGAGCGGGCGGGGCGGCGCGGGGCCCTGGCCCGGGCCCTGCGGACCTCCCTACCGCCGGAGCAGGCCGGTAGTCTTATGGAGGAACTTCGTGCGCTGATGGGAGCGGACCGGCCGTGAGGATCCACGAGCTCGCCAAGGAGCTGGGCGTCACCAGCAAGGACATCCTGGCCTCCCTTCAGGTGATGGGGTACGAGGGCAAGACGGCCTCCTCCACCGTGCCCGAGGAGGCCCTGCCCCGGCTGCGGGCGGCCGGCGGGAAGGTGAAGCCGGGGACCAGGCCCCGGACCGCCACCGAGGCCGGTGTGGCCGCCCGCCGCCCGGCCCGGGAGGTCGAGGCCGGGGACGGCCAGGTGGAGGCCGGCGTGGCCCAGGCCCTGGTCGAGGCCCCGGAGGAGGCCCGCCCCGAGCCGGCCGCGCCACCGGAAGCCCCGGCCGAAGCGACCCCGGCCCCCGTCGCTGAGGCGCCCCCGGCGGAGGTCCCGACCCCGGTGCGGGTCCCCAGGGGAGCCACCCCCCAGGACCTGGCGGAGCGCCTGGGGGTGTCGGCCACGGACGTGGTCAAGGTCCTCTTCGCGGCGGGGGAGATGGTCTCGGTCACCCAGTCCCTGCCCGACGAGGCCATCGAGCTCGTGGCCGCCGAGCTGGGCCGGCCCGTCGAGGTGGTGGGGGCGGAGGAGGAGCCCGAGGCCGAGGCCGAGGAGCCCGTCGACGAGAGCCGCCTCCAGCCCCGCCCCCCGGTGGTCACGGTCATGGGCCATGTCGACCACGGCAAGACCCTCCTCCTCGACGCCATCCGCAAGACCGACGTGGTGGCCCGGGAGTACGGGGGGATCACCCAGCACATCGGGGCCTACCAGGTCCACCTGGACGGGCGGGCCATCACCTTCATCGACACCCCCGGCCACGAGGCCTTCACCGCCATGCGGGCCCGGGGGGCCCAGGTCACGGACATCGCCGTGCTGGTGGTGGCGGCCGACGACGGGGTCATGCCCCAGACCGTGGAGGCCCTGAACCACGCCCGGGCGGCGGGGGTGCCCATCGTGGTGGCTGTGAACAAGATCGACAAGCCGGAGGCCGACCCCCAGCGGGTGCGCCAGCAGCTCACGGAGCTCGGGGTGGTCCCGGCGGAGTGGGGCGGCGACTACGAGTTCGTGGACATCTCGGCCAAGACCGGCCAGAACCTGGACCGGCTCCTGGAGACCATCCTCGTGGTCTGGGAGCTCCACGAGCGGCGGGCCGACCCCACGGGCCCGGGGCGGGGGGTGGCCCTGGAGGCCCACCTGGACCGGGGGCGGGGGCCCGTGGCCACGGTCCTGGTCCAGCGGGGGACGTTCCGGGTGGGGGACGCCATCGTGTGCGGGACGGCCTACGGGCGGATCCGGGCCATGCTGGACGAGAACGGCCGGCCGGTCCGGGAGGCGGGGCCCTCGAAGCCCGTCCAGGTCCTGGGGTGGTCGCAGGTGCCCCAGGCCGGGGACGAGGTCCGGGCCGTGGCCGACGAGCGGGAGGCCCGCCGGATCGCCCAGGAGCGGGAGGCCCGGCTGCGGGCGGCGGAGCTGGCGGCCACCCGGCCCACCGTGTCCCTGGCCGACCTCCTGGCCAGGGCCCGGGAGGGGGAGGCGCCCACCCTCAACCTCATCGTCAAGGCGGACGTCCAGGGGTCCCTCGAGGCCATCCTGGAGGCCCTGGACAAGCTGCCCCAGGACGAGGTCCGGATCGAGGTCCTCCACAAGGGGGTGGGGGGCATCACGGAAAGCGACGTCACCCTGGCCGCGGCGTCGCGGGCCCTGGTGGTGGGCTTCAACGTGCGGCCGGACCCCGGGGCCCGGGAGGTGGCCGAGCGGGAGGGCGTGGAGGTCCGGACGTACCGGATCATCTACGAGCTGGTGGACGATATGAAGCGGGTCCTCTCGGGCCTGTTGGCCCCCGAGATCCAGGAGGTGGAGCTGGGCCGGGCCGAGGTCCGGGCCCTGTTCCGGGTCCCCAGGGTGGGCGTGGTGGCCGGGTGCATGGTGACCGACGGGACCATCGCCCGGGGCGCCCGGGCCCGCGTGGTCCGGGACGGGGTGGTGGTCTACACCGGCCGCATCGCGTCCCTCCGCCGGTTCAAGGACGACGTCCGCGAGGTGGCGGAGGGGTACGAGTGCGGGATCGGCCTGGAGAACTTCCAGGACATCCACGAGGGCGACGTCATCGAGACGTTCGAGGTCCGCGAGGTCGCCCGGACCCTCGCCTAGCCGGCTCGGTTGGGGGTGGGAGATGCTGGTGGCGCTGGGGAGGTTCGACCTGCGCATCCCCGGGTGCACCTCGCTCAAGGAGAAGCGCCACGTGGTCAAGACGCTGACCGCCTCGCTGCGGCAGCGGTTCAACGTGGCGGTGGCCGAGGTGGACCACCACGACCTGTGGCAGCGGGCCACGCTGGGGGTGTCCTCGGTGGCCCAGGACAGCTACCACCTGAAGCGGGTGATGCACGAGGTGGAGCGGCACATCACCGCGTTCCCCGCGGTGGAGCTGCTCGCCTCCGCCCTGTCGCTGCACGGTCCGGAGGACTAGAGACGAGGTGGGAACCATGGCAGGGACGGTCCGACCCGAGCGAGTGGCCGAGGAGTTCCGGGAGATCCTGGCCGAGGAGATCCCCAAGCTCAAGGACCCCAGGATCGGGTTCGTCACCGTGACCCGGGTGGACGTGAGCCCCGACCTGCGCAAGGCCACCATCTACTACACGGTGATGGGCGAGGACCGGGTGCACCGCAGCACCCGGGCGGGCCTGCGGTCGGCCCGGGCCCACCTGCGCTCGGTCCTGGGCCGGGAGGTCCGGATGAAGTTCCTCCCGGACCTCGAGTTCGAGGAGGACGTGGGGCTGGCCCAGGTGGAACGGGTGAGCCAGCTCCTGCGGGAGATCGGGGCCCAGCGCGAGGAGGGGAAGCCGGCCCGGGAGCCGGAGGAGGCCGGCCGGTGAGGGCCGTCGAGCCGCCCCCCGCCCCGGAGCGGGACGAGGCCCGGGAGGGGCTGGAGCGGGCCCTGGCCAGGGGGGCGGAGGTCCTCTCGGCCGCCTCCAGCGTGGCCCTGGCCTGCCACGTCAACCCCGACGCGGACGCCCTGGGCTCCATGCTGGGCCTCGGTCAGTACCTGGCGGCCCGGGGGAAGCGGGTGGTCTGCTCCTACGGCAACCAGCCCCTCTCCCCGCCCCGGTGGCTGTCAGTTCTGGACGGGGCGGGCCTGCTGGTGGAGGCCAAGGACTTCCCGAAGTCCCCGGAGGTCCTGGTGGCCCTGGACACCGCCTCTCCGGACCGGCTCGGGGTCCTGGCCCAGAGCGTGGAGCGGGCCCGGGAGGTCGTGGTGGTCGACCACCACCTGACGAACGCGGGGTTCGGGACCGTGGTCATCCTGGACCCCACCGCCTCCTCCACCGCTGAGCTCGTCTTCCGCCTCGTCGAGCGGATGGGGGGCGAGCTCCCGCCGGGCGCCGCGGCGTGCCTGTACGCGGGGATCGTCACCGACACCGGTCGGTTCCAGTACGAGGCCACCACGCCCGAGACCCTGAGGGTGGCGGCCCGGCTGCGGACCTACCCCTTCGACCACACCCGCATCGCCCAGGCCCTGTTCGAGGAGAACTCGCTCGCGGCCCTCAAGGCGGCGGCCGTGGCCCTGGAGCGGGCCGTCCTGGAGCCGGAGGCCGACCTCGTGTGGACCTACCTCCTCCAGTCGGACCTGGAGCGGGTCTCGGCGGCCATGGCCGACACCGACGACTTCATCGACCTCCTGCGCACGGCCCGGGAGGCGGACGTGGCCTGCGTCATCAAGCAGCAGCGGGACGGCCGGTTCAAGGTGAGCCTCCGGTCGAAGGGCGCCACCGACGTGGGCTCGGTGGCCGCGGCCTTCGGGGGCGGGGGGCACCGGCTGGCTGCCGGCTACACCTCCACCGTGGGCCTGGCCGAGACCGTGCGGCGGCTGGTGGCGGCGCTGGCCGCCCGGCGGACGGCGTCCCCGGGGGACGGGGCCGGGCGGCGCTGAGGCCCGGTGCCCCCCGACGGGCTCCTCCTCGTCGACAAGCCCCGGGGGGTCACCTCCCACGACGCCGTGGACCGGGTCCGGCGGGCCCTGGGGGCACGGCGGGTGGGGCACGCGGGGACCCTGGACCCCCTGGCCACGGGGCTCCTCGTCCTCGGGGTGGGGCGGGCCACCCGGCTGCTCCGGTTCCTGGGGGACCTGCCCAAGGAATACGAGGGGACCGGGGTCCTGGGCGTGGAGACCGACACCCTGGACGCGGAGGGGCGGGTGGTCCGGGAGGCCCCGGTGGAGGTGGCCGAGGGGGACCTCCGGCGGGCCATGGGGTCGCTCCTCGGGCGCGTCGAGCAGGTGCCCCCGGCCTACTCCGCGGTGAAGGTGGGGGGAGAGCGGCTGTACCGGGCGGCCCGGGCCGGGCGGGCCGTGGAGGCTCCCCGCCGCACCGTGGAGGTGTACCGGTTCGACCTGGTCCGCTTCCACCCGCCCCGGTTCGACTTCGTGGCCAGGGTGTCGGGGGGGACCTACGTCCGCGCGCTCGTGGCCGAGGTGGGGGGGCGGCTCTCCTGCGGGGCCCACCTGGCCGCGCTCCGGAGGACGGCCGTGGGGCCCTTCCGGGTGGAGGGGGCCCGGCCCCCCGACGACCCCGGCCCCCCGCTCCCCCTGGAGGCGGCCGTGGCCCACCTCCCGTCCGTGGTGGTCTCCGCGGACGAGGCCCGGGCCGCCAGGCACGGCCGGCCCCTGGGCCCGGCCGGGCTGGACGGCCCGTACCGGGTCCTCGGCCCCGGGGGGGAGCTGGTCGGGATCTACCGGGACCGGGGCGCCAAGGCCGTCCCCGAGGTGGTCCTGGCCCCGGCCTGACGGGCCGGCCGGGGGCCATCCTGTAGGCTCGCTCGGTCGATGGAGGTCGTCCGCGGGCTGGCCGCCCTCCCCCTGAAGACCGGCCCCACGGCGGTGACCGTGGGGTTCTTCGACGGCGTGCACCGAGGGCACCAGGCCGTGGTCCGCCGCACGGTGGAGGCGGCCCGGGAGCGGGGCCTGGTGCCGGTGGCCGTGACCTTCGACCGCCACCCCCGGGAGGTGCTCACCCCGGGGCGGGAGCCCCCGCTCCTCACCACCCTGGAGCGGAAGGCCTCGCTCCTCGAGGCCCTGGGGGTGGAGGTCCTGGTGGTCCTGGAGTTCACGGAGGAGTTCTCCCGGTGGCCCCCCGAGGCCTTCGTGGAGCGGGTCCTGGTCGGGGGGCTGAGGGCGGCCCACGCCGTCGTGGGCTCCAACTTCACCTTCGGGCACCGGGCGGCCGGGAACCTGCCCCTCCTCACGGAGCTAGGGGCGGCCCACGGGTTCAGCGTGGAAGGGGTGGGGCTGCTGCGCCTGGGCGGCCGGGCGGTCTCCTCCTCCTCCATCCGCGAGGCCCTGCTCCAGGGCGACCTGGCCTGGCCCGAGGAGGCCCTGGGACGGCGGTTCGTGCTGGACGGGCGGGTGGTGCCGGGGGCGGGCCGGGGCGCGGCGCTGCTCGGCTTCCCCACGGCCAACCTCGAGGTCTACCCCCGGTTGCTGATCCCTGGGGCGGGGATCTACGCCGGGAGGGCCTTCATCCGGGGGGAGGCCTGGGCGGCCGCGGTGAGCGTGGGGACGAACCCCACCTTCGGCGGCGAGCCCCTCCACGTGGAGGCCCACCTCCTCGACTTCGAGCGGGACATCCTGGGGGAGCCCGTGGCCATCGAGTTCTGGGCCCGGCTCCGGGACGAGGTGGCCTTCGAGACGGTGGAGGACCTGGTGCGCCAGATCAAGGAGGACGTGGAGCGCACCCGGGCCCTGGTGGCCTAGGTGGCGGACGGGGGCGGGCCCGGCCGGGGGCGGCGGTCCCTGGCGGCCGGGGCGGCGGTCCTGGGGGTGGCCCTGGCCACGGCGGTGTGGGCCGTGGCCCGGGACCCCTCGCCGGAGCGGGGACGGTCCCCGCCGGGGGCCACCGGGCCCGGCGTGTCGGCCCCGACCCCACCCGCCGTCGAGCCCTCTCCCCGGACCACTCCCCGCCCTCGCCCCCGCCCCCGGGGGCGGCTCGTGATCCACGGCACCGGGGACGTGAGCCTGGACCCCCACTACGTCCCGAACTTCCTCCGCTACGGGTTCGGCTACGCCTGGTCCGGCCTGGGCGCCCTGTTCCGCCGGGACGACCTCACCGTGGTGAACCTGGAGTGCCCGGTGTCCACGCTGGGGTCCCCGGTGGAGAAGCGGTTCACGTTCCGGGGGGACCCTGCCGCCCTCCCGGCCATGCGCCGGGCCGGGGTGGAGGTGGCCAACCTGGGCAACAACCACGCCTACGACTACGGCCCGGAGGCCCTGCTCGACACCCTCCGCAACCTCCGGGCCCACCGCATCGCCCCGGTGGGGGCAGGGGCGGACGGGCGGGAGGCCACCCGGGCCGCCGTCTTCCGGCTCCGGGGGTGGCGGGTGGCCGTGGTGGGGATCGGGAACGTGGTGGAGCCCGAGCCCGAGTCGGTGGCGGGCCCGGGCAAGCCCGGGGTGGCCTGCAACGACGACGTCCGGTGCATGGTCCGGGCCGTCCGCCGGGCCGACCGGCGGGCGGACCTCGTGGTGGTCAGCATCCACTGGGGCGTGGAGCTCCAGCCCGAGCCTCGGGCCGACCAGGTGGCCATGGCCAGGGCTATGATCGACGCCGGGGCCGACGTCATCTTCGGCCACCACTCGCACCGGCTGGGGTCGGTGGGGTCCTACCGGGGCCGGCCCATCTTCTGGAGCCTGGGCAACTTCGTGTGGCCGCGGCTGTCCGCGGCTGGGGCCAGGACTGCGGTGGCCGAGGTGGTGGTGGCCCCGGGCGGGCGGATCCAGGCCCGCCTGCTCCCGGTTGAGATCGAGGACTCGGGCCACCCGGTGCTCCTGGGCCGGTAGGCGTCCCGAGCCCCGGCCGCGCGGCTCTGGGCGGAGGGGCCGGCCCGCGTGTGCTACCCTTCTTTCGATGGCCCTGACCAGGGAGGAGAAGTCCCAGCTCATCGCGGAGTTCCGTCGGGGCGAGGCCGACACCGGCTCGCCCGAGGTGCAGGTGGCGTTGCTCACCCGCCGCATCGAGGAGCTCACCGAGCACCTCAAGGCCCACAAGCACGACCACCACTCGCGGCGGGGCCTCCTCCAGATGGTCGGGAAGCGGCGGCGCCTGCTGGAGTACCTCCGGCGGGAGGACGTCGAGCGCTACAGGGCGCTGGTGCAGCGCCTCGGGCTGAGGCGCTAGGGAAGGTGAGGGCGGCCGGACGGCCGCCCTCCTCCTAAGGAGGGATCGCCAAGGGTCGAAGGAAGGAGGAGCCCGCGGGGCGGGGCGCCAGTTATCAGTGGCGGACCCCGGAGCGACGCCGGACGGAGTCCGGCGTGAAGCGGTCCGAGGCCCACCACTGAGAACTGGCGACGGCCCACCCCCGAGGCTCCTTGGACGCAAGGCGGTGGCCCACAGGGCCAGACGGTTCAAGGAGGCAGTCATGGCAGTGCGACTGAGCAGGACCATCGGGGACTCGGAGTTCGTCGCCGAGACCGGCAAGCTCGCCAAGCAGGCCCACGGGTCGTGCGTGGTCACCCTGGGGGAGACCCAGGTCCTGGCCACGTGCACGACGGCCGCCCCCCGGGAGGGGATCGACTTCTTCCCGTTGACCGTGGACGTGGAGGAGCGGATGTACGCGGCCGGCAAGATCCCGGGGGGCTTCTTCCGCCGGGAGGGGCGGCCCTCGGAGACGGCGGTGCTCACGGCCCGCCTCATCGACCGCCCCCTCCGGCCCACGTTCAAGCAGGGGTTTCGGGACGAGGTCCAGGTGGTGATCACGGTCCTCTCGGTGGACCAGGCCAACCCCTACGACATCCCCGGGATCAACGCGGCCAGCCTGTCGGTCATGCTGGCCGGGCTCCCCTTCGACGGGCCGGTGGCCGCGGTCCGGTTGGGGCTCATCGGCGGACAGTGGCGGGTCAACCCCACCTACCAGGACCTGGACCTCGCCACCTTCGACCTGGTGGTGGCGGGGCGGATGAACGACCAGGGCACGGTGGACATCCTCATGGTCGAGGGGGAGGCCCCCGAGGGCACGTGGGTCCGGGTGCGGGAGGGGGAGACCGCCCCCACCGAGGAGGTGGTGGCCGAGGGCCTGGAGTTCGCCAAGCCCTTCCTGGCCGACCTCGTCGAGTGGCAGCGGGAGGTGGTGGCCGAGGCGGGGGTCGCCCCGGCCCCCTTCGAGCCCCGGCCCGAGTTCAGCGAGGAGACCTACCGGGCGGTGGAGGAGTTCGTGGGCCCCCGGCTCCCGGAGGCCCTGGTCCCCGGGAAGCGGGAGCGGGAGGCCCGCCTGGACGCCCTGAAGGAGGAGCTCAAGGGGGCCCTCCTGGAGCGCTGGGGCGAGGAGGGGTTCGCCCTGCGCCAGGCCGAGGTGGGGGCCGCCTTCAAGGAGGTCCAGAAGCGGTTCATGCGCCGGCGGATCCTCCGGGAGGGGATCCGCCTGGACGGCCGGCGGCCCGAGGAGATCCGGCCCCTCTACACGGAGGTGGGCCTCATCCCCCGGGCCCACGGCTCCGGGCTCTTCCAGCGGGGGGAGACCCAGGTCCTCACCGTGGCCACCCTGGGGATGCTCCGGATGACCCAGATCATCGACACCCTGGACCCCGAGGAGAGCAAGCGCTACATCCACCACTACAACTTCCCGCCCTTCTCCACGGGGGAGGTGGGGCGGATCGGCTCGCCCCGGCGCCGGGAGATCGGCCACGGGGCCCTGGCCGAGCGGGCCCTGGTCCCCGTGATCCCCACCGAGGAGGAGTTCCCCTACACCATCCGGCTGGTCTCGGACGTCCTGGAGTCGAACGGCTCCACGTCCATGGCCAGCGTGTGCGCCTCCACCCTGTCCCTCATGGACGCCGGGGTCCCCATCAAGGACGCCGTGGCCGGGATCGCCATGGGGCTCATCGCCGAGGACGGGGAGTACGTGACGCTCACGGACATCCTGGGGGCGGAGGACGCCCTGGGGGACATGGACTTCAAGGTGGCCGGCACCCGGCAGTTCGTCACCGCCATCCAGCTCGACACCAAGGTCACGGGGCTGCCCGCTGAGGTCCTGGCGGCCGCCCTCAAGCAGGCCCGGGAGGCCCGGCTGTTCGTCCTCGACCACATGGCCAGGACCATCGACCGCCCGCGGGAGGCCCCCTCGGAGAAGGCCCCTCGGGTGGTGACCCTCCAGATCCCCATCGACAAGATCGGGGAGGTCATCGGGCCCAAGGGCAAGCGCATCAACGAGATCACCGCCCTCACCGGGGCCGACGTCGACATCCAGGACGACGGGACGGTCTTCATCGGGTCCCGGGACGCCGTGGGGGCCGAGCGGGCCCGCCAGATGATCGAGGCCATCGTCAACCCCCGGATCCCGGAGGTGGGCGAGCGGTTCGAGGGCACCGTGGTGAGCACCACGGACTTCGGGGCCTTCGTGAGCATCGCCCCGGGCCGGGACGGCCTCATTCACGTCTCCCGGCTGGGGCGGGGGAGGCGGCTGGCCTCGGCCCGGGAGGCGGTCAACGTGGGGGACCGGATCATGGTGGAGGTCCTGGAGGTGGACGAGGCCCGAGGCCGCATCGCCCTCAAGCCGGTGGGGGAGGAGTGGGAGCCCCAGCCCGGGGCCCCGGAGCCCGCCCGGGAGGGTCGCGGCGAGCGGGGCGAGGGGCGGCCCTCCGGCGAGCGGCGACCCTCGGGTGAGAGGGTGGAGGCCCGGGTGGGCGAGCGGAGCGGGGAGCGCCGGGACCGGGGGTTCCGGCGTCGGCGTCCGCCCCGGGGCGAGCGAGGGCGAGGGGACGCGGGGGAGGGGTGAGCCGCGCCCGTCCCCGCGCCGCCCTGCACCGCACGGAGTACGCCTCCGGCCTCCGGGTGGTGACCGAGCGGATGCCGGGGATGCGTTCGGTGGCCCTGGGCATCTGGGTGGACGTGGGCTCCCGCGACGAGCGCCCCTCCATCGCCGGGGCCTCCCACTTCCTCGAGCACCTGCTGTTCAAGGGGACCAGGACGCGCTCGGCCCGGGAGATCGCCGAGGCCTTCGACGCCGTGGGCGGGGACCTCAACGCCTTCACGGCCAAGGAGTACACCTGCTACTACTGCCGGGTCCGCGATCAGGACCTGCCCATGGCCGTGGACTTCATGAGCGACATGGTCCAGAACTCCGTCCTCCACCGGTCGGACTTCGAGGCCGAACGGCGGGTCATCCTGGAGGAGATCGCCCGCCAGGAGGACACCCCCGACGACCTCATCCACGACCTGTTCGCCCAGACCCTGTGGCGGGCGCACCCCCTGGGCCGCCCCGTTCTGGGGACCCGGGAGACCATCGGCTCCGTGTCCAGGGACCAGATCTACCGCTTCTACCGGCGGCTCTACGGCCCCGCCCACTTCGTGGTGGCCGCCGCCGGGAACCTCGACCACGAGGAGCTGTGCGCCCTCCTCGAACGGCACATGGAGACCGGGGAGCGGGTGTCGGAGTCGCTCCGGCCGCGGGTCCGGGCCGGGGGGGACGTCCCCCCGGTCCACGGCGAGGTCACCGTGCGGCGGCGGGACACCGAGCAGGCCCACCTCATGGTGGGGACCGCCGCCCACTCCCGGCGGGACCCCGACCGCTTCGCCTTCGGGGTGGTGAACTCGGCCCTCGGGGGAGGGATGTCCTCCCGGCTGTTCCAGGAGGTCCGGGAGAAGCGGGGCCTGGCCTACTCCATCTACAGCTACCACTCGATGTTCGCGGAGACCGGGCTGTTCGGCGTGTACGCGGGGACCACCCCCTCGAGGGCCCAGGAGGTCCTCCGCATCGTCCGGGGCGAGCTGGAGGACATCGCCGAGCACGGCCTGCGAGGCGAGGAGCTGGAGCGGGCCAAGGGGCACGTGAAGGGCTCCCTCGTCCTCTCCCTCGAGGACACGAGCGGGCGGATGTCCCGCATCGGGCGGTCCGAGATCGCCCACGGGGAGATCCTCTCGGTGGACGAGGTCCTCCGCCGGGTTGACGCCGTGACGCCCGAGGACGCCCTGCGGGCGGCCAGGGCCGTGTTCCTCCGGCCGCTGGCCCTCTCCGTGATCGGCCCCTTCGAGCCGGAGGCCTTCGCGGGGTTCACCGGGGAGGCAGCCGGGGCGGAGGTGGCCGTCGCTGCGCTCGCCCCACCGGCCGGGGAATAATGGCCCGAAGCGGGGGCCCTGGGTCGGGCCGGTCGGCGGCCGGGCGACGCGAGGTGGGTCCGTGATCAGGGTCGGAGTGCTCGGGGCCACGGGACGGATGGGACGGCTCGTCTGCCAGGCGGTGGCGGACGACCCCGACCTGGCCCTGGCGGCGGCCGTGGCCCGGTCCCACGTGGGGGAGCCCCTCGGGGTGGCCATCGGACGGCCCGAGCTCGACGTCGTCGTCAGCGACGAGCTGGACACCCTGCTCCAGGCCGAGGTGGAGGTGGCGGTGGACTTCACCCGGCCCGACGTCGTCATGAACCACGTCCGCTGGGCCATCGACCACGCCGTCCACATCGTGGTGGGCACGAGCGGGGTGGGGCCCGCGGAGCTGGCGGAGATCGAGCGGCGCCTCGAGGAGGAGGGGCGGGAGTCCAACGTGGTCGTGGTCCCCAACTTCGCCATCGGGGCCGTCCTCCTCCAGCGGTTCGCCGCCCTCGCCGCCCACCACTTCCCGTCCGTGGAGATCGTCGAGCTCCACCACGAGGGGAAGCTGGACGCTCCCTCGGCCACGGCCCTGGCCACGGCCGAGCGGATCGTCCGGGCCCGGCGGGAGGCCTGGCGGGGGCCGGACGCGGAGAGCCTCCAGGGCGTGCGGGGGGGCGAGCTGGACGGCATCCGCATCCACTCGGTGCGGCTCCCGGGGCTCGTGGCCCACCAGGAGGTGATCTTCGGGGGGCCCGGCCAGACCCTCACCCTCCGCCACGACTCCGTGGACCGCTCCTCGTTCCTCCCGGGCATCCTGCTGGCCATCAAGTCGGTGGTGAGCCGGCCCGGGCTGACCGTGGGACTGGAGCCCCTCCTCGGCCTGGGCGACCCCCAGCTCTGATGGGCCCGGCCCTGGCGGCGGTCTTCGCCCACCCCGACGACGACACCTACGCCCTGGGGGGCACCCTGGCCCTTTACGCCCCCGAGGTGGCCTACACGCTGGTGGTGGCGACCAGCGGGGAGGCTGGGCAAATCGCCGACCCCTCCCTGGCCACAAGGGAGACCCTCGCGGCCGTGCGGGAGGAGGAGGAACGCGAGGCCCTGGAGCGGCTCGGGGTCCGGGCCGACGTTCGGTTCCTCCGCTACCCCGACGGCGGGCTCTCCGAGGTCCCCCGGCAGGAGCTCGTGGGGCGGGTGGCGGAGGTCCTGGTGGAGGCCAGGCCCCTGGTCGTGGTGACCTTCGGCCCCGAAGGGGTGACCCGCCACCCCGACCACACCACCATCAGCCAGGCCGCCACGGAGGCCTTCCACCGGGCCCGGGCGGAGGCCGGGGACGGGGCGCTCCGCCGCCTCCTGTACGCCGCCCTTCCCCACTCGCTCGTGGAGCGGTTCGAACACCGCCTGCGGGGGGCCGGCATCGACCTGGGCGAGCCCGGCGAGCAGCTCCTCCCCAGGGGCGTGCCGGACCACACGATCTCGGTCCGGGTGGACTGCCGGGCCGTGTTGGCCGCCAAGCTCGAGGCCCTCCGGGCCCACCGCACCCAGGCCGAGGAGCTCGAGACCATCCCCCAGGACTTCCTGCCGGAGTTCCTCGGGCAGGAGTGGTTCGTCCAGGCCTGGCCCCCGGTGACCGAGCCCGGCGGGCCCTTCCTCTCGGGGGTGTTCGAGGGCCTGGAGCCCTGACCGAGCCCGCTCAGCGGGGGAGGGGGGTCCGCATGGAGACCCCCCGGTCCTGTCGGGTGAGGTCCCCTCGCCCGTAGTGCCAGGAGAGCACGGTGTCGGGGACCATCCTGAGGACCACCCGGTCCGGTTCCCGCATGGCGTGGGCGGTCCACCGCCGGCCCTCCGCCTCCCCGTAGCGGGTGGAGATGGCGAGGAGGACCTCTTCGTCCTTCTCCAGGACCTCCGGCCTCCCGTAGGCCACCACCGCCCGGTAGGGACGGTCCTCGGAGGCGATGGACACGGCCAGGGGCGAGCCCGCGCTCACGTCCCGCCCGGTGCCGCGGGTCCGCCGGCGGGTGGTGAACCAGAACG
>DATLZQ010000116.1:0-5624 GCA_035573915.1 Actinomycetota bacterium
GCCGAGGGCCTCCTGGACCACCTGGTCTCGACCGGCCGGGTGGTACGGGAGGGCGCCTTCCTGCGGCTCCCCTCCCACCACCCCTCCACAGCCGGCCGCGAGGACGCCGACCGCCTGGTGGCGGCGGTCCGGGCGGGGGAGCCCACCCCGCCCTCGGTCCGGGACCTGCTGGCGGCGGGGTTCGGGCGGGAGCTCATCCGGGCGGTCTGCGCGGAGCGGCGCCTGGTCCAGGTATCTCCGGACCTCGTGGTCACCCCCGAGTTCCTGGAGCGGGCAGAGGCGGTCCTCCGGGACCTGGCCCGCCCGCCGGGCGTCACGGTCTCGGCGTTCCGAGAGGCCCTGGGCACCAGCCGGAAGTACGCCCTGCCCCTCCTCGAGTACTTCGACGCCCGGGGCCTGACCCGCCGGCAGGGAGACGTCCGGGTCCTCCGAAGCTAGGCGCGATGCCCCCAGCCCCACCCAACAGGCCCGGGTCCTCAGGCCACCTCCGCCACCAGCTCCACCTCCACGGGGGCCCCCAGGGGCAGCTCGGCTACCCCCACCGCCACTCGGGCGTGGCGCCCGGCCTCCCCGAAGACCTCGACCAGGAGGTCGCTGGCTCCGTTGGCCACCGCGGGCTGGCCCGTGAACCCCTCGGCCGAGGCCACGTACACGGTCACCCGGACCACCCGGCGCACGCGGTCCAGGGACCCCAGGACCTCGCGCAGCGCGGACAGGGCCTGGAGGACGCACCGGCGGGCGGCGGCCGCTGCGGCGTCCACGTCCACTTCCCGCCCCACCTTCCCCTGCCAGAGCGGGCGGCCCCCCTCCACCGCCACCTGCCCGGCCACGAAGGCCAGGCCTCCGGCCACGGTTACCGGGACGTAGTTGGCGACCGGGGCGGGAGGTGGCGGGAGCTCGAGCCCCAGCTCGGCCAGACGGTCATCCACCCTCATCGGGCCTCCACCCTACCCGCCGGGGCCGGGCTGCGTCTCGCTCAGGCCGGCCCGGAGCCGGGCCAGCCTCTCCGGGTCAGGTGCGCCCGGGGCCGGTCTCCGGGTCAGGTGCGCCCGGGGCCGGGCGGGACCGCCCCTCGCTGGCGGGTCCGCAGGAGGAGGCGCCGTTCGAACTCGTTGAGGCCGCCCCAGATCCCGTAGGGCTCCCGCCTCCTCAGGGCGTACTCGAGGCACTCCACCCGCACCGGGCAGCGGGCGCAGATGGCCTTGGCCTGCCGCTCCCGGACCTCCCGCTCCTCTGGGCTCTCGGGCCAGTTGGGGGCGAAGAAGAGGGACGGGTCCTCCCCCCGGCACGCGGCCTGCCACTGCCACCCGTACTCGTCGCTGAGGACGGCCACCGCGCCTCCCCAGGACCGCTCCGTCTGCCTCCGAACGAGTTCTTCGAGAGCCGACGCTCGGAGGATGGTCCGCGTTCCGGGCCGCGGAGGGTCTCCACAGGATCAGCACAACCCCGGGACCGCGGGGGCCTCCTGGCCGGCCCGGGGTCAGTCGGGCTCCCGCTCCACCCGGAGGACGAGGCCGTCGATGCCCCGGACCCGGACCCTGGTCCCCTTGGGGATGGGGCCGTCCATGGACCGGGCCCGCCACAGGGTGCCCTTCACGTAGACGGCCCCTTCGGGGTCGAGGTCGGCCCGGGCCTCCCCCACCAGCCCCACCAGTCCCACCTGGGCCCGCCGGACCCGCTCCCTGGCCCGCAGGGCTACGGTCATCCCGAAGCCGAAGAAGACGACCCCGGCCAGCGTGGCCAGCCCCACCAGCCAGGGCGAGAGGTCGACGGCCGGGGCCACCCCCCACCACGCGAGGACCGACCCGGCGGCGAACAGGAGCGTCCCGGCCGCGGTGAGGGCCCCCAGCCGCCGCACCAAGACGTCAAGCGCCTGGAGCCCCATGCCGCCCAACAGGAGGGCCAGCCCCCACCACCGGACCGGGACTACCCAGAGCCCGTAGCCGGCGAAGGCCAGGCCCAGGACCCCTCCGATCCCGGCCATGCCGAAGCCCGGCTGGGTGGCCTCCAGGGCCAGGGACCACAGCGACAGCACGAGCAGGACGTAGACGGCCGTGGGGGTGCTCACGGCGTGGAGGATCCGCGGCCACAGCCCGATATCGTGGAACCGGACGGTGACCGGCTGGTCGGGGCGTCCGGCCGTGTCCAGGGTGACGGGGCCCGCCCCCGTCCGCACCGTCCTCCCGTCCAAGCCCCGCAGGAGCTCGGGGATGTCCGCCGCCACGAGGGCCACGGCCCCGCTGGTCAGGGCCCGCCCGGCCGGCATGACCGCCCCTCCCAGCAGCTCCTCCACCGCCTGGGGGCGCGCTCCGGCCCCGGGGGCCAGGGCAGCCAGCCGGCGGGACAGCTCGGCCACCTCCGCCGGGGGCTCGGCCTCCGCCCTCCGCGAGAGCTCGAAGGGGCGGGCCGGGCCGATGCCCGCCCCTGGGGCCATGGCCACCAGCGACGAGGAGTAGGCGACGAACAGGGCCCCGCCCTCGGCCCGGGCCCCCCGGGGGCCCACCCAGACCACCACGGGGACCCGGGCCTGCCGCACGGCCTCCCCCAGGCGCAGGGCCTCGGCGCCATAGGCCCCCCGGGAGTCGAGCTGGAGGACCACCAGGGCTCCCTCCCGCTCGGCGTCCTCGACCGTCCCCCGGACGTAGGAGGCGAGGGCCGGGTCGATCAGGCCCTTGACCTTCACCACCGCCACGGTGAGGCCCTGCCTCTGCTGGGCCACGGAGGGACCGTGAGAGAGGACGAGGGCCGCGACCAGGAGCGGCAGGAGGGGCAGCGCGCGTCTCACCGCGGCGATTCTACGGGCCGGCCCTGCGGCCCGGTCGGGCCCCGCCCGGACCCTGGCTCCGCCCTCTATCCGGAAGTAAGCTGTGCCCGCCCCATGGCCGCCCAGGACCTCACCCACACCGGCCCCCGACGCCCGGGCGAAGGGCCACCCGCCCGCCGCCTCCCCCGGGCCCTGACCGCCGCCCTCCTCGTCCCCCTCGTCCTGGCCACCGCGGGGGGCCTGGTGGCGGGGTGGCTCCTCCCGGTGCTGGGGGCGGCGGGCGAGGGCGTCAAGCGGTTCGAGGCCAGGCTCATCCCCCCCGGGGAGACCAGCTTCGAGCTCCCCGTGTTCCCCCAGCGCTCCACCGTCTACGCGGCGGACGGCTCGGTCCTGGCCATCCTGGCTGACGAGAACCGGCGGGTGGTGCCCCTGAAGCGGATGGGCGAGACCGTGACTCGGGCCGTCCTGGCCGTGGAGGACGACGACTTCTACGAGCGCGGGCCCATCGACGTGTGGGCCATCCTCCGGGCGGCCCTGGCCAACCTCCGGGCCGGGCGCATCGTGCAGGGAGGGTCCACCATCGCCCAGCAGCTCGTCAAGAACACGGTCACCGGCAGCGAGCTCAGCTTCGCCCGGAAGTTCCGGGAGGCCCAGGCCGCCATCAAGCTGGAGAGCACCTACTCGAAGGACCAGATCCTCGAGGCCTACCTCAACCAGGTCTACTTCGGGCACGGGGCCTACGGGGTGGCCTCCGCCGCCGAGTACTACTTCGCCAAGCGGCCCCGGGACCTCGAGCTCCACGAGGCGGCCCTGCTGGCGGGGCTCATCCAGGCCCCCGCCCACTGGGACCCGGTCACGAACCCGGAGGGCGCCCTGGCTCGCCGCAACCACGTCCTGCGGCGGATGCTCGAGCTCGGCTGGATCGACCAGGCCCAGTACGGGCGGGCCGTCACCGCTCCCCTGGAGCTCTCGGACCGCAGGCGGCGGGTGAACCTCCCCGGCCGCCAGCCCTACTTCGTCCGCTACGTCCAGGACCAGATCCTCCACCCCCCGCCGGGCTCCCCCCTGCTGGAGGTCTTCGGGGAGGACTACGAGCAGCGGCGGACGGCCCTGTTCCAGGGGGGCCTGAAGATCTACACCACCCTGGTCCCGAGGTGGCAGCGGCTGGCCCGGGCCGCCGTGGAGCGCCACCTCCCCAACCCCGGCCCCGCGCCCCCCGCCGACCCCCAGGCCGCCGTGGTCTCCGTGGTCCCCCAGACCGGGGCCATCACGGTCATGTACGGGGGCCGGGACTTCTCGGAGCAGAAGTTCAACCTGGCCACCCAGTCCCGCCGAGGGGCGGGGAGCGCGTTCAAGGTGTTCACGCTGGTGGCGGCCCTGGAGAACGGGATCTCGCCGCGGCGGCTGTACAGCTCACGCTCGCCCATGCCCATCCCCGGGTGCGTGCACAACGAGGGGGTGTGGACCCCGGGCAACGCCGAGCCCGGGGGCGGGGGCATGGTGGACCTGTGGACCGCCACCGCCCACTCCATCAACGTGGTCTTCGCCCAGCTCATCCGGGACGTGGGGCCGGAGAAGGTGGTGGAGGTGGCCCGCCGCATGGGCATCACGGGCTACGTCCCCCCCTACTGCGCCATCACCCTGGGGGCCGTGGGGGTCTCCCCCCTGGACATGGCCTCGGGCTACGCCACCCTGGCCAACGGCGGGGTCCACTGCCAGCCCTTCGCCATCACCAGGATCGAGGACAGCGCGGGACGGACCCTCTTCGAGGCCCGGCCCCGGTGTCGGCGGGCCGTGAGCAAGGACATCGCCCACCTGGTCACGGCCATGCTGGAGCGGGTGGTGAGCGAAGGCACTGGGGTGGCGGCCGACATCGGGAGGCCCCAGGCCGGCAAGACTGGCACGGGGCAGGACTACGCGGACGCCTGGTTCGTGGGGTACGTCCGCCAGCTGGCCACGGCGGTGTGGGTGGGCTACTCACGGGCCGAGATCCCCATGGACGCCGTCTACGGCAACCTGGGCTACCCGATCCGCGTGTTCGGGGGGACCTTCCCCGCCCGGATCTGGCACGACTACATGGCCGAAGCCGTGCGGGACCTGCCCGTCCTCGACTTCCCCGAGCCCCCCGCCCCCAAGGTGGCCGAGGTCCCCGACGTGGTGGGACTCGGCCTGGAGGAGGCCAGGAAGGCCCTGGAGGCGGCGGGTTTCTCGGTCCTCGTGAACGAGGTCCCCTCCCTGGAGGCCGCGGGGACCGTGGTGGCCCAGCGCCCCCTGGCCGGCTCCAGCCTCGAGGTCGGGAGCACGGTGGTGCTGGACGTGAGCAACGGGAAGGCCCCCCGGGCCCCCGTCCCCGACGTGACCGGCCTGTTCGAGGAGGAGGCCCGGTCCGTCCTCGAGGAACGAGGGTTCGTGGTGCAGGTCGTGGACGAGGAAACCGAGGACCCGGCCCTGGACGGGGTGGTCGTGGCCCAGGAGCCCGCGGGCGGGGCCAAGCGGCGGCTGGGGTCGACCGTCACCCTGGTCGTGGCCCGGCTGGCCCAGGGCCCGCCGGAGGAGCCCCCGGGGCAGGGCGGCGGGCCGCCGGACCAGGGCGGGGGCGGACCTCCGGGCGGGGGCTGAGGCCCCCGGCCGTCCACCGGGGAGCCCTCCGGCCGCTCCGCCCGGCGGCCCTCAGCCGCCCAGGCGCTGCCTGACCCTGGCCTGGACGGCCCGGCCGTCCACCCTCCCCCGGGCCCGGGCCATGACGTGGCCCATGACCTTCCCCAGGTCGCCCGGGCCAGAGGCCCCGGTGGCTGCCACGGCCTCCTCGATGAGGGCGTCCAGCTCCCCCTCGCCCAGGGGCGGGGGGAGGGACGCCTCC